>CAYSRI010000121.1:336-4622 GCA_964433405.1 uncultured archaeon
TTTCTCGTAGATTTCAGGCAAAATTTCAGCAAGATTGTGGTATTCCTGTGCGCAATGATGAAACATACGCTTTCCGATGTTCTTTGGGATTATCTGTCTCTTTACAGAAGGCTTGTTCAGAAGCAATGTAAAGAATTTTCCAAAGGGACCAGTAACCCTAATCTCCTCGCCAATCCAGAACCTGCTCCTAAGTTCGACGCTTCCATCAATTTCTCTTGCCATATGGCACATTTTAGTATGCCAGACTATATTAAGAGGAATTGTTAAGCCAACATTAGCGCATATGATGGCCACTCTATCAAAGTCGACCTTTTCAAGTTTCCTTTTATCGAATCCAAACTCTGCAGGAGTCATGAAATGGATTACCAACTTTTGTTTTCCAACACCGACATCTTCAGTCACATAGTGTGTGAAACCCGTGGAATCTGTGTATACGTCAAAATGCTTTTCCGGATACCAGATTCTATACCTTATACCTGATTTTGCATACCACTGGAACCACCAATTAAGCATCTCAATCTTAACTCCTGGCATTTTAGTCAAACAAGCCACGTATGCGCTTCCATCTTCAAAGTGGTGAAATCCGTTTTCAAAAGGCATGTAGCCAGAATCAAGCAATCTGTCCTTCTCAGTGAATTTCAACACACCTTCGTAGGGTATATCCTCGCCTTTTTTCAGAATTTCTCTATGAATCTCTGGTAGAGAAGCATTCTCTCTCCGCAGGTACTTCTCATAATCTAAATCTGCTTCATTTATCCGTTCTAATTCAGCATTAACTTTCATCCCTTTCTCACCTCATAGCCTGGAAAGGTTTTCGGAGTGAACGGTTGTAGACCCTACATCCGTCTGGTATCTTTTTAATCAAATTCTTATCGCTAAAGCATCTCTATCCTCTTCCAGACCGTATTTCTGGCATTTCATCAGCCTTTATCCATTCGGGCTTAGCTTTTCCACACATATCGGACACAGACTTGGGGTTTTTTAGCTACGTAAGAAGCACCGAATATTTTGCAACCTCGCAAGTTGTGTATAGTCTTTCAGGCATTTAGTTTATTGAAGTGATAATAATTGATAAAGCTTAAGGTAAGTGTTTTTCAAACCTGGTACCCATATAATTTTTGGAATCTCAAATTGTTACACCGAGTCTTAAAAAACCAGAATAGAGAAATCTAAGAGAAACATATAGAAAAACAAATCCGAATATTGTTTTAATAGCCCAGGATGGAATTTTTATGAGCAATCTAGCCCCCAACTGGGCTCCGAAGACAGCCCCAAGGCCAATAAATAGGGCTGCCACTAAATCCACAACCCCTTGGTAAAGCTTGAAAGCAGAACTTACAAGGGCTATGCTCAGAAACGAGGCCAAAGAAGTGCCAACAGCAATCTTAACTGTTGAACCAAATAGGTATACAAAACTGGGAACGAGAATAAATCCCCCACCTATACCAAGAAGACCGGCTAAAATTCCCACTGAAAAACCCAAAAAAGCCATCGAGATCCTAGAACCTGAGATCTGCCCTTTTTTCTTTTCAGTTTTCTCTTCCCTTTTTAGACCTTCGAAGACCATTCGAAGACTTGTATAGAGGAATGCGAATCCCATTAGTATTTCTAAGATAAAGATCTTTTCCGCCAATAACAAAAAGATTCCTGAACCCAAGATCGCACCCAAAGCACCGAAAACCGACACAATCTTTGCCGTGCTGATGTCAACGTTTCCAAGCCTCAGATGGCCAAGGGCGCCAGAAACGGCTGTAAAAACTACTGCTGTAATCGAAGTTCCTATTGCCAAGTTCAATGGATAACCAAAAATGAAAGTTAAAGAAGGTAGCATTATCAGTCCTCCGCCTATCCCAAGAAGGCCACCAAAAGTTCCTGCGACAATTCCGGTTATGAATATAAGAACTGCTTCAATTGGTTGCATTCCAAAAGGTGAAAAGCAAAGGATATAAATATTCCGTTGAATTTTAGCCATGAATTCGCTTGAGATTGCGGAAAAATACGGTTTCCTGATTTACAAAAAAAGCTCATATCCTCATGTTTCTTTGAGATATAAGGGAGTTGACTTTCACATTGACACGAAACCCGCTGAGGGTTTTAACTTAATCACTCATGCCCATTCCGACCACTACGGTCTTAGAAACATGCAAAATCCAAATGCAGTAGCGAGCTTTGAAACAGCGAAAATACTCGAGACAGTGAGTGGAAAAAACTTTACCGGAAGGACCTTCAAGATAGGGGAGACACTAAATCTATGCGGATTGAAGGTCAAAACATTTCCTACGGGGCATATCCATGGTGCTACCGCTTTTTACATAAGCGGTGCTGACGTCCTAGTAACGGGAGATGTCAAAGACTGGAGGAGACTTCCAAAATGCAAGGTTCTGATAACAGAAGCAACTTATGGCCACCCATCCTTTGTTTTCGAAGATGAGATTGAGAAGCTTCTTATCGCTGCGAAAAGCAGAGCTACGCTAGGTGCATATCCGATAGGAAAAGCTCAGAGAGTTGCGGAGATACTGAGCAAAGAAGGATTCGATTTTACTGCAGAAGATAAGATAAGAAAAATCTGCTCTGCTCTCGGGATAGAGGTAGGAAATTCTGGAACCAGAATAGTTTCGCCAAGAAACTTGATCGATGGATATATTCTGACAGCCCAGAGGTATTACAAGGTTCCCAGGATCGTGATAAGCGACCACATGGACTACCGAGGGATAATCGCGATGGTCGAGCACTGCGAAGCGGAGCACGTGATATTTTATCACGGAAAGGCTTCTGAAAAGTTGAAAAAAGAATTGAACAGCAAAGGAGTTAGCTGTTCAACCATAAAAGACGTGGACATCATTCTCCCCTGAGTTTTGAAAGCAGTTCCCTAGCATAGTCGATCCTAATCTTTCCATCCTTTATCATCAGTTCCGCAACCCTGTCGATCTCGTTATCCCTTGCTCCAGCCAGTATTGCAACATTCCTTGCATGCAATTCCATGTGCCCTCTTTGTATTCCCTCGGTAGCCAATGCACGCAGCGCAGCAAAGTTCTGGGCAAGACCAAGAGCTGCAGCAACTCTTGCAAGCTCTCCAGAGCTTTTTACACCTAAAATTTTCAGACAGATCTTCGCCAATGGATTCACCTGAGTGGCACCACCAATGATCCCTGCCGAAATTGGAACCTCTATTGTGCCCACAAGGTCGCCATTTTCGTTTACCTCATAATTCGTCAGCGGTTTGTAACCTCTAATTGCTGCATAACCGTGTGCCCCAGCCTCGACGGCCCTGAAGTCGTTCCCCGTTGCAATCATTAAAGCGGAAATTCCGTTCATAATTCCCTTGTTGTGCGTGGCACACCTGAAAGGATCAGCCTCCGCAAAGGCGTATGCTTTCATCACTCCGTCCACAACTTCCTCTCCACCTATGGCCTCTTTCTTAAATATGGCTTTTGCCCTCGCAATCCTGTAAACAGAGAGGTTCGAAATTATTCTCAGCAACGGTTTGCCACCTGAAATCCTGCCTACAATCGGTGCAACCTTCTCGCACATCGTGTTCACAGCGTTGGCCCCCATAGCGTCCCTAACATCCACAAGAAGGTGGATTACAAGCATCTTGCCATAAATTGAATCAATTATCCTAACTTCAAGATCTCTGCAACCTCCTCCAAGCTTTAAAAGCAAAGGATCACATTCGTTTGCCTTTTCTATTATTTCCGCCTTATTTCTTAAAATTTCGAACCTTGCACTTTCTGGATTTCGGACGTCAATAACCTGAATCTGCCCTATCATCACCGGAGCAGTGAAATCCGTTGTAAAGCCACCGCCCTCCCTTGCCATCCTTGCAGCATTACTTGCAGCAGCAACAACGCTTGGTTCTTCGATTACCATCGGAATCAAATACTCCTTTCCATCAATTAGAAAATTGGTTGCAATTCCTAGCGGTAGCTCAAAGGTGCCAATAACGTTCTCAATCATTCTGTCAGCAACTTCAATTGGCAGTCCAGCAGAAGATATAATTGCTTTGACTTCATCTTGACTCAAATTCGCAAATTCCGCGACTTTTTTCAATCTTTCCTGAACGCTAAGCTTGTAGAAACCCGGAAGTCTCATGACATAACCCCTGTGCTTTACATAAATTATTTTTGGTAAATTGAGCTCTCCATGGCTAAAGCTAGAGATTCTGCTTTTTTAACCTACTGTTGCTGCAAAGTCCTTTCTCGAAATGAGATACAGTAGGGGAGGTGGGCAGGAATAAAACTTCATAATAGTATCAATGAATAATAAAGAGGGAAAGATACTGATCA
>CAYSRI010000122.1:0-4573 GCA_964433405.1 uncultured archaeon
GAAGAATCCACCCCTCCGCTAAAGATCAGTACAGCCTTCACAGCTATAATCTACTCCTCTTGGATATATCCTTATCTTCGAGCGCGAATTCTCTAACGATAGCCAATCCTGTACTTCCATGCCATATTTTTTCAAGCTTTTTGATCGAAATCCTTCTCCTGAAAAGTGGAGCATCTAGAACTAGGGATTCGTATTCACCGCCTTCTCCTGCTAGATTAACCCCGTATTTTATGCTTGCCTTCTTTAAATCTTGGATGCAGCTATGATCAATTTTCCTTCCCAAAAAGGTTTCATCGAGACCCATTGCAGAAACGCTGGCTATAATTGCCTCAAACCTCTCAGCAACCTCGTTCAAAATCTTCTCTGGTTCCTCTCCCCATAACGGGGCAAGAAGCCTGAATCCATGCTTTTTGCAGATAGCATCAATTCTTTTTAGCTGATATCTCGAAGCAATAGCTCCAATGCAGACGGCATCGGCATCTAAATTAAGCAGTGCTTCTTCTAGCTCCTGGACTTCCCTTTCCTCTTTTCCTGATACTTCGACCTTAAGCAGGGGTATTTCAAGGCAATTCGAAATTGCATCAAGCATGTGGAGATTCACTGTATGGAACATGAACGACTCGGGATTCTTTGGAATAGCCCCGACTAGAATTACTTCTTTTCTTCCAACTAATTCTCTATCTAAAATTCTGTGTAATGCCAGAATCGAATCCTTTCCTCCTGAGGTTAGCACAACTGTTCTCATTCTGTTTCTACAAGCTTAATCCTTCTTCCCATAGATTTTTCAACAGCTCTCTCATATACCATCTTCGCCACGGCAATGTCTTGTATTGCCAGACCCGTGGAATCAAAGATCGTAATCTCGTTGTCTTCCCTCCCCTTCTTCAACCCTGCAACAACCTCACCAAGAGTCGCATGAATATTTTTCTCCGAAATCAGCCCCTTTGAAACGGCAACGTTAACCTCTCCACCATGAAGAGCTTGGTGTATGTCGTCAACTACTATTTTTGCCCTCTGCAAGATTTCGATTTCGAGTTCCTGCTTTCCAGGAGCATCTGCACCAATCGCATTTATGTGCGTACCCTCTTTAATCCAATCATTTCTAACAACAGGGCTCGTAGAAGGTGTTGTTGTTACGAGCACATCGCAATCGCAAACTTTTTTAAGCTCTTTAATCTCACAATCAACCCCAAGCGACTCGCAGAATTTTTTGAAATTCTCTTCAGCGTTTTTATTTAAATCGTAGGCCTTTACAAGCTCGATCTTAAAAATTTCCTTGGCCGCAAGTAGCTGGTAACGAGCCTGCTTTCCACAGCCCACAAATCCAAAAATTTTGCTGTTCTTTCTAGCAAGGTGCTTTATCGCAACACCTCCGGCTGCTCCAGTTCTCAATGAAGTGAGAAAGGTCGCATCCATCACTGCAATTGGAAAGCCATTCGAAGGATCGTTGAGAATGAGCACAGCCATAACAGATGGCAGTCCTTTTTTTGGATTCTCTGGATGCGAATTCACCCATTTTACCCCAGCATAACCCATAATACAGGCAGGCATAGCCCTTAAATCGCCCTTTTCAAAGCTTAGATATACCTTTGGAGGCATGAGTGCCTTAGAGAGAGCATAAAGTCTGAAAGTCTCTTCAACTGCATTTATAGCTTCTTTCATAGTAATCAGACTCTTTATTTCTTCAGCTGAAAGGAGGAGAGTTTCCATAACCTTAGCTTGCCAGAAGATATTTAAATTTTCAGAAAGACTTAGAATATGCAAGTTAGGGAACTCAACTTTAACTTACCGTTGCTGCTAAGTCCCCCTCTGAAAGGAAGGGGATACAGCAGGGGTGAGACGCGGACAGAGAGTGAAATGCCTCCTTAAAAATCCTAAATGTGGGGCAAGACAGCTCAGAACGCTCTTAGAGAGAGAGGTGCCCCTTGCATAAGCGGAGGATGTTTCACCAATTTTGGTAAATCTGCACTCAAAGAATGAGAGATAAAAAGGTTAACTACTTGATTTAATCAACAGAAATCCTCTCCAACTGACTTGCGAGGTTCCAAATCATCGTTCTAACATGCATTGGTAGGTTGGGGTCTGCAGATATGTCCTCAAGAATCGTTATTGCAGACGCTGCCTCTACCGAAACCTTTTTGCTCGACAGAAGCTTTTCCTTTATTTCGCTTGCTACCTTCCTAACACTCCTTGGGACAGTATCATCCTGTATAAGCCTATCCAACGTATCTAAAACGCTTTCAGGCACTTTCTTGGCCATTTCCACCACCCCAGAATGGCAACTTTTTAATATTCTCCGCAGTACTAAAGGTTGTGAGTAATAAAAAAATTTCGGATGAGAGCATAGTTGATGCGGCACAACTTCTACGTAAAGGGGCGAAGATGTTATCCTACTACTGCCCTGAGTGCAATTTTCCGCTTTTTGAAGCAGAAAACAAAATTTTTTGCCCCAATTGTGAGAGAGAAGTTAAAATAGAGAAGAGGGAAGGAATCACAGTTGATAGCACAGCTAGAGAGGGAAAAAGATTACTTAAGGAGAGCCAAGGATCACTCGAAGCTAAGTTGGAGTCCGCAATTAGCAGAGTATGTGATCTAATCCTTAACGCAACTTCTGCAGACGAGGTAAAAACTCTTTCCGAGTCACTCGATAAACTCGCAAGCGTTCTCGAAAAAATAAAGAAGCAATAAAGAAAAATCCACATGTCGATAATATTTTTATATATTTACTTGTGAACTTATCTCTAAACGGGCAGAAAAGCTTATATCCTTCATCATTTACTTCTTTGCGGATGATAATAGTTGGGGAAGGTGAAGATCAAGAACCGCCAGACGATTTTCTGAGGAAGAGAGTTAGGGATACAGTTTTGAATCTGCTTGGTGATTACCGATATCTTTCAAAGGGGTATTATGTCTCTCTGCATGCCGAAGAAAACGGTTGCGTTGTTTATCCGAGCGTTAAAAACGCTTTGGATGTCTATAGGGCTCCCGTTTTCGTTGAAAGACTCAAAAAGGCGGGAATTAACATTCCCGAGCTCTGTGTTTTAAGAAAACCTAAACCTGAAAACTGCATCTTAGTGCCATTGAACCCATTTTCAAGGAACTCAGCAAAACTTGTTAAGACAGAGAGCCAGTATAACAGATATTTCAAGAGCTTGAGTATGGATTATCACTACCCTGTGGTACAGGTGCGAATCCAAGGCGAAATTGAGGAATTCGACTTCTATATGGGTAAAACTAAAAAATTGGATAATTGGGTTTTTAGAAGAATTTTCGATATTTTCGGCGTGCCACTGGGAAAAATTTTAGCCGAAGTCAATGGTACCCAAGTAAGGCCATTCTACTTTATGCCATTAATGAAGGATGAAATAGATTCCGAATTCCTGAAAGAGGTGCTGAATGAGAATTGGATGCTTTGTAGAAAGTTATAATTTTATACAGAAGCAAGAAGTCCAAGCGCTAAACATCTTTTCGGAAACGGCAAAAAGAATGGGTCACGAATTCGAACTAAAGGGTAAGGAGATATTACAGGATATGGATAGATTTGACTCTGTATTCATAAGAGCTACAACCGATCCACTCTTTACAGCCTACACTGTTTCAAGGCTCGCAGAAGAAACGGGTAAGAGAGTTATTGACGACTCAGAAAGCATAAGGATTTGCTCGAACAAAATTGCGGTTTATTACAAGCTAAAAAAGGCGAATATTCCTATGCCAGAAACGAGAATAGTTTACAGCTTGGGCGAGCTCGAGCAAGTAGCTGAAGAACTTGGATACCCTGTTGTCGTAAAAAGCCCGAATTCAAGGTTTTCGCTTTACGTAGAGAAGGCAAACAACTTTCTAGAGCTTTCGAAAATTGTAAAGCGCTTCATGCGGAGAAGTAAAGCAGTACTTCTTCAGGAATTTATGCCAACGCCATTTGACTGGCGTATCGGCGTTCTTGAAGGAGAAGCGATTTACTCATGTAAATACCTGATCCCGAAAGGGGGTTGGAGAATAAGGGATTATGTTGGAAACAAAAAAGTCTGGGGAGACGTTATTGCAATAAAACTTGAAAATCTTCCTAAAAGATTGAAGATACTTGCAGAAAATGCTGCAAAATGTATAGGAGATGGACTTTACGGAATTGACATAAAGGAATACAACGGAAAGTATTACGTAATAGAAGTAAATGACAACCCAACAATTATGCATGGCTGTGAGGACTCTAAAAATCCTGAGATTTATGAAAAGATTATAGAAGCTCTTTCAAACTAATCTCGAGTACTTTTTCTGTCTCCGGTTCTTCAATTTTTAGTATTTCCTCAAGCTCTCCCCTGTCGAGCTCCTTTATCAACTCAGCTATTTTTTCCGTTGCAATCTTCAAATGCTCTTTGAAAACGGCTTCGTTCTCCTTTAGGAATTTCACAAGTGGACAGATTGTTTCCTTTTTTATGTAGAGCTCAAGTTTGCCCTCTTTTATGTCGAAGGTAATTGGACCAGCAACGCAAGTTTCTGGCTTTATTTTATGGATCTTGCACTTACCGTTTTCGAAGAAAACACAATAACCATCGTCCTTCAACTTTAAGTGCTTGTA
>CAYSRI010000123.1:0-650 GCA_964433405.1 uncultured archaeon
TCCAGATCTTGGGTCTATGACCTGTTCTACAGCTTGCAGCGCTTTCTTTTCAGCAGTCTGTAAATACTTCAAGCTAAGCCCCCTCTGTGAAAAAGTGATTGCCAATCTGGGAGTTTGCACTTGGGCTTGCTCTCTTGCATAAAATTTTTTATTTTTAGATTGGGGGGTTATGATGATGTCTGCCAAAACAAGAGCAGCATTCATTTTTGCTTTAATGGTTTTTATCATCGCCGCACTGGTGAAAGTAGCTATCGAACTTCTCGAAATTTACACACTAACAGAGGAAAAACTAAGACTGATTGTGATGCTTACGTCTTTTTTTATTTTCGCTGTCACAGTGACGATTACGATGATTTTGAAAAAGTTTGGTCGTTCTCCGAGAGAGATCAAAAATCTTCATAAATTCATAATGAGAGCGATAGAAGTTGAAGCCGAAATGCGATCGAAAAATAGTAAACGTCTAACAACAATTGAAAGCAGGGAATTTGACTTAGGTTATTACCTTTTGTCGGCAATTGGCCTGTTAACGGTCCTTTACGGCCTGTCTATCCTCCTCATAATAGAAAGGGGGGACGGGTTCTTCGAATTTTTAATTGGCGGTGTTTTAGAAGGAGTTGTTAGAGCTATATTGGCTGCAAATCTGCTACTCC
>CAYSRI010000123.1:660-4553 GCA_964433405.1 uncultured archaeon
TCATTATGCGGCAAAGGGTACTTTCAGTGATGAAGCAAAAGGATACTTCGGCATTCCAGCCAAAATCTGGATTGTAGCAGGTGCGTTGATTCTACTCGCATATGTCTTTACTTACAACGAATTTTACGCAGTCGTTGGGGTTTCAACATTTTTTATGGGTTTTATTTCTCACATGTATCTTAAGAAGAAAAAATTTTACTTGATAGCACTTTATCTTGCGTTTCTCTCTTTACCTTATGTATGGTTGGTTAGGCAAGTATTTGGGATGTGAGGCTAAATTCCGTACTCTTACCAACGGAATCATAACCAAGTGCATTCCACCTGCGGATTAATTTGGGGAATGGCAAGTGCTACAATGTGCCTGCTCCTATGTGCAGCGGTTGCAGAAAATCCTATATGTGGCGTTGCCTGTTCAATTGCAATGGGTAGCATCGTAGGGGGAGCTTGTAGTTACTGGTGCACCGGTAATATAGACCCGTGCAGTGCTGGCTGTGGTGGATTTTGTGCTGGAACGTGTTCAGGAATCTGTGCAGCCTTGCTTGGAAAGTTGGGTCTGCCAGAGTTGACATACTTCTGTGAGAAATACGCATGTGTTCCTGCCTGCACAGGAGCGTGTGAGACAGTATGCTAAAAAACAAGAGTAATTTATTTATTCATTTTATTGCAGGAGTTACTATCCTAACCGCAGTATTTCACTTCTTGCTCTCGCTTTCGATCAAAGAAGCTTTGATCATTGGGGTTGGCCTTTCTCTTCTCTTTGATGCCACTTATGTGTTAGAAAGACGCATTGTTGAAAGAAGAAGTAGAGAAAAGAAAACCGAATGGCTTACCACTGGAGACAAAATTACTATCTTTTTCATAACCCTTTGCGGCGTAATTTTGATGCTTGGAATTCACCACATAGCCGTCCTACCTTTGTTAGAAAGCTTCGCCATAGCTTTAATTGTAACAATTCTCGCTGTTCTCAGCTACGTAAAGTATGCGAAAAAGGCCAAAGAGTATCGTGAAGGTAAAGTTGAGTACTCTTTCCGACATTTTATCCTTGAAATGGCTGTAGCCTTTGCTCTCGGTCTTTTAGCGTATTTGTCGGGATTGGATTTACCAAAGAGCGTAGCAGTAGGACTCTTTATTTTCATTCTGACGCAGTGGTATTATCACATGCTTTTGCACAAATACAGTTTCACGAAAATCTTCGTAGCGCTCAGACTTTCTTTGATATTTACTGCAATGACGATTGGATGGCGGTATCTCGTAAAAGCAAGTGTTGAAATGGGTTTTCTGATTGCCCTCATCTTTACGCTGATGGTAGAAATCGATAGAAGGTTCACTGAGAAAGTCGTGAGGCTTATGGATGAAAAGGAGAGGAGAGAATTGGAGAGAAGAGCTGGAGCAGTTTTCCAACCTCTCGGACTGATATACGGAATGGTAGTTGGAATAATGGCAGTAAGCAAAATTTACGGAACTGCTTACTTCGCAGAATGGCAGTCTGAACTTTATCGGCTCGCTTACATTTTTGCGGTGATGTTCGAAGTTCCTTTGGCGATTTCGAGCTGGATTAAATTTAGACTGAAATGAAAGCCATGAGCGTTTTTACGAGAATAATGCCCGTGAATAATACCAACCTCTTTATGATGATGGTGAACATAGATCCGAGGGACGATAAAACCCAGCCAGTGGCGGATTTTGTACTCTTCACAAACAAAACGAGTTTAGCGGAGCACTACAGGCTACTTGGCAAAGTGTTGAACGAGATCAGGAAGAATGACAACACGAGCTGGGTGTGGAACAAGGTTAGAGTTGAGCTTAACGATCTGGCAAGGAAGGTTGAGAGGGATTTAGCTGAATACAATGTTGAGGGTGTAGGATTTTCTGCTGCTCTGGATGATGGTTACTGGGACTGTGTAGTACAATGTTTAATTCAAGATTGCCTTCCAGAGATAGGTGGAATTTGCAATCTATGTCTTACACCACCAGGAGGACCATGTTATCTTGCACTTCGATCTCCGAACTATTTAACAGCAGGTGCATGTGCACTATGCTTGGAGATTAGCTTGGGAGCATGTATGCTACAATGTGCGTGATACCATGGACAGAATACTAAAAGAAGAACTTTTACGCTCTGTGGGCATTTTTCCTTTTATTTTTGCCGCTACTGGATGGTGGTATTTCAATACTGACCAGAGCTTTTCGATCTATCTCGTTCCTGTTATTTCTTTGGTCATCACGGTTTTGACAATCCCTTTCAGAGTTTGGTACAGGAGGAAGAACCAATGAAAAGTAAAACGGTAGTTCCGGCAGTAGGGTTTGCTATTTTTGGGTTTGTCAGCTATGTGGAAAAAGTTTTCCAAGATGAAATACTGAGCAGCATTTCATCAGTGATTCTGCTTTACATTCTGAAGATCATTTCATTTGTAATGATCTCTTTTCTTGTTTATGACCATCCGGATGAAATTAAGGAAACTCCTGAAAGGTATCCACTCTTCCTCTCGCTCATTTCTCTGCTCTGGCTGACAAATAAATTCTATACAGGTCAGAATATTACAAAAGATGCATTGGGACTGCTTTTACTGAATTTAGCAGTTTTTCTTTGGACAGCATTTTCAAGAAGGATTAATAAAAGGATCACATTCTTTTTTTTAATTGTAGTATCCCTAAATTATTTCACTACTAAACACCCACTTCATGTGAGAAAACTAACGAACAAAAAGATCAGATGGATCATCAAACAACTCGAAAAGGGAACCCCAGTAAGAGAAATAGCAGCTGTGATGAGAGTAACACCAAGAAGGATCTACCAACTCAAAAAACAATACGAAGAAACAGGAGAAATTCCAGAACTCAAACAACCTGGAAGAAAGCCCAAGCCAATAGACAAAGAAACTGAGCAAATAATCCTGCAAGCCTACGAAAAATACAAGCTCAGCCCAGTTCCGCTGGAAAGGCTGATAGAGAGGGATTACGGCATCCACATCCCCCACAACACCATATACAGAATCTTGCTAAAACACGGTTTGGTGGAGGAGAACATGAATAAGAAAAAGCGGAGGAAATGGGTTCGTTATGAAAGAAAACACTCAATGAGTTTATGGCAGGGAGACTGGAAAAAGGTTGGAGAGAATTGGATAATAGCCTTCATGGACGATGCTTCCCGCTTCATCACCTGCTATGGAGTATTTGAGAAGGCAACGACTGAGAACACGATCAAAGTTCTCAGGAAAGGGTTCGCTGAATACGGAATTCCAGATGAAATATTGACGGATCACGGAACTCAGTTTGTGGCTGCGAAGAGCAGGGAGAGGGCTGAGCACAGATTTAAGAAATTCCTGGTTGAGAATGGTGTTAGGCATATTCTTGCCAGAATAAACCATCCTCAAACCAATGGAAAGATTGAGAGGTTCTTTGGACTGATGGAGCAAAAAATTGGTCTTTTTGAATCACTGGATGAATTCGTTTACTGGTATAATTACGTTAAACCTCACATGAGCCTTAATTTTGAAGAGCTGGAGACTCCTTATCAGGCTTTTCTCAGGAAGCTGCCTGCTGAAAGGGTGTTTGAGTACGGGAGGTGGTTGATTGAGGAGTGAAATTATTTCGGGATATCACATGATTCTGATAGAAGACTTATCCATATTAGAGGTGGAAAGGGAAGAAAAGATAGATATACTCTCCTTTCAGATATAGCTTTGAAGATTTTAAGAGAATATTATAAGGAATACAAGCCTTCAAAATGGTTATTTGAAGGCGCAAGGAAAGGCAGGCACGTTTCAACAAGGACCGTTCAGGCAATCTTCAAACAGGCATGTAGGAAGGCAGGAATAAATAAGGATGTAACAGTTCATTCATTAAGGCATAGTTTTGCTACTCATCTCCTTGAAAGTGGGGTTGATCTAAGA
>CAYSRI010000124.1:0-4437 GCA_964433405.1 uncultured archaeon
AAATTGAACCGATAAAAGTTGGAAAAGGTATAAAGGTTGCAGAACTGATCGATCAGTTTTCTTCTGCGGCTTTTAATGCAAGAAGGCTCGGCGAAGCTGGAAAGATTTGGAAGGAGATGTTAAATGAGAATACATTCATATTTCTAACAATCGCAGGGGCGATGATTCCAGCTGGCATGAGAGAAATAGTTAAAGGTATAATAGAGAACGGTCTAGCAAATTCCTTAGTGCTTACGGGGGCAAATCTGGTTCACGAGGTCTGCGAGTCTTTGGGATTTCATCACATCTCCGGTTCAGAGCTTGCTGACGACGTTGAACTTTCAAAGAAGGGGGTGAGCAGGATATATGATGTTTACATCGAAACTTCAGCTTTTGAGGGTGTAGAGAGATTTTTCATGGGTGTATTCGGTGAGCTTTCTGGCACCTATTCCAGCCACGAACTCGTCTGGGAAATCGGAAAAAGACTTGAAAATTCTTTCTTGAGAACGGCATTCGATAAGGAAATTCCTGTGATCTGTCCAACTCTTCACGACTCTATTGCGGGGCTTCACCTCATGCTTTATGGAAAAAACGTAATTCTGAACTATTCAAAGGATACAAAGCTGCTCCTAGATCTTTGCTCGAAAAAGGGAAAGAAGGGAATCGTGATCATTGGCGGAGGAGTGCCGAAGAACTTCACACTCCAGGCGATGCTTCTTGCAGACGGTTTCGACTACGCAATTCAGATAACTACAGACTCGCCGCAGTTCGGGGGCCTGAGCGGGGCAACGCTTGAGGAAGCGAAGAGCTGGTGCAAGCTTAAAAGCGATGCCAAGGCTGTGACTGTTTACTGTGATGCAACAATAGCTCTGCCACTTCTCTACGCCTATCTAATAGAATAATACAAAAATTATAGATATTGTCTAAAATTTAGATTTGGCTCAGAACTCAAAACCTTCATCATGAGTCAGTGGGGCCCTTTCATCATCGCCGTCAGAAATTGATAGCGAGATAAAAATCTTTTACGAGACGCCCGCGAGAAAGCCTAAAGCTCCCCGAGATACTGCAAATCAACAACGTATCTGTTGACGTACGGCGCAAAGCTTCCGCACCTTCGCATGAAGACGGCTTTTGCAGTTATCCTGTTTTTCAGAAAAAGCTCTTCAACCTTTTTGGTGAGCAATTCCTCAAAGTTCTCGCTTTCAAAGGTGTAGTAGTGCACGAAACCCCCCTTCTTCACCTTTCCTTTCAGCAGATGAACGAAGTTTTCCGCTGAATAAGGTGCGGGCATCAAAATTCTGTCGAATTCTCCCTCGAGCTTGGGAACTATCTCGTTAACGTCGCCCTCGTATATCTTAACGTTTTCTACCTTGTTCAATTTAACATTCTTCCTGAAGTATTCAACAGCCGCGCTGTTCAGCTCGATCCCTATTACCTCGCTTGGCTTTGCGAGCTTGGCGATAACTATTGCATACGGTCCAACGCCTGCAAACATCACAAGAACCCTTTCTCCTTCTTTCACAAGGCTAGCAATCCTAGCCCTTTCTGTCGCGAGCTTTGAGGAGTAATAAACCTTAGTTGGATCAACTAGAAACCTGCATCCATGCTCTTTTGCAATGGTTTCCGTTTTTTCCCCGTAAACTATCTCGTACTTCGCAACCCTGTAAATCCCATCGACTTCCCCCACCTTTCTCAGAATCGTCTTCAAATGTTTGTGCCTCTGCAAAATCGCCTGAACGATTATTTCCTTTTTCGCTAGCAGCTCTTCGGGTATTTCAATGATTGCAATGTCCCCTATTATCTCAAAGCTCCTTCGAAGCATTTTTAGCTCTTCTTCGCTCAACTTTTCCCTGAGATCATCTTTCAGCGACACCGAAGGAATTTATTCTTCAAGAGTCTAAATCTTTACGATGCTGAAAGGAGTCTACTTCATAACGGATTCGAGATTCGGAAAACATGAAGAGCTAGCAAAAAGGGCCTTTGATCTCGGAGTGAAATTGATACAGCTGAGAGAGAAGAAGATGAAAGATAGAGAACTTATTTCGGTTGCGAGAAGGATAAGGGAGATCTCGGAAAGTTATGATGCTATGTTCATCGTAAACGACCGATTAGATATAGCGATCGCCAGCGATGCCGACGGAGTTCATCTGGGCCAAGAAGATCTGCCGCTGGAGATCGCAAGAGAAATTTTTGACGGAATAATAGGGATCTCAGTTCACAGTGTGGAAGAGGCTATAAGGGCTAAAAATGCTGACTATCTTGGAGCGGGACCTGTTTTCAGAACAACAACGAAGGAAAATGCCAGAGAACCGATAGGCACTGAAGGTCTCAAAAAAATAGTTTCCGCCACAGAGCTACCTGTTTTTGCGATCGGTGGAATTGGCCTTGAGAATGTAGAAAGTGTGCTGAGATGCGGTGTTTGGGGAGTTGCTGTAGTTTCCGCCCTTGTTGGGGAAAGGGCAAAGGATTTTATCGAGCTCGCGAACAAAAACTTGGGGATATGAAACAGCTCTCAGATCTAAAAGGATACCAGATATTTAACCACTCAGCAGTCAAGACTTGTCTGTGGCTGAAGAAGTCGCTTAAGGATGAGGGAGTATGCTACAAGCAGAAATTTTACGGTATCGAATCCCATCGCTGCCTTCAGATGACGCCAGCTCTGATGTGCAATCAGTTCTGCGTTCATTGCTGGCGACCTCTAGAGCTGCTGAAGGAATTCCATGGATGGGATGAGCCAGAAAGGGTAGTAGAAGAGAGCATAAAGGCCCAGAAAAGGCTTCTTAGCGGATTTTACGGTACAGAAGGAGTGAATAGAAGAAAGCTTGCTGAAGCAGAAGAGCCAAATCAGGTAGCGATAAGCCTTATAGGGGAGCCAACACTATACCCATATCTTCCCGAGCTAGTGGAATGCTATAAAAGAAGGGGTTTTACAACGTTTCTCGTCACAAACGGAACAAACCCGGAAATGGTAGAGATAGTCGAGCCTACGCAGCTTTACATAAGTCTCATTGCCTACGACGAGGAAAGTCATCTTGCGCTTAACAGACCGCAAAAAAGCTACTGGAACAGGATTCTTGAGAGTCTGAAAGCTCTTGCTAGCTCCAAATCAAGGACTGTTATCAGACTTACACTGATGAGGGGAATAAATATGGACGAAAAAGCGGCTGATAAATTCGACAGACTTATAAGAGTTGCAAACCCAGACTACGTAGAGGCAAAGGCCTATATGTTCCTCGGCTATTCAAGGCTCAGACTGAAATACGAAAACATGCCAGAACACAGAGATATTGTGGATTTCAGCAAAATGCTGGCGAAGAAGGGCTATGAGATAGTGGATGAATCTGACCAGAGTAGGGTCTGTTTGCTCAAACCATTATGAGGCTCGATGAATGCAGAAAAAGATTTGAAGAGCTAGAAAAGGCCAGAGAGAAGCTGCTAAAGATTTCGAGAGATCTAAGAATTCTTTCATCAAAGGCCGTGGTTGCCCTACATTCCAAGAACGTTGAAATAGCTGAAGAGAACATTTCAAAAGGCAGGGAAATATTAGAAGAGATCAGGAGTTTTCAGGGTTTCCATGAAATCTATTACTCAGCACTAGATGCCATTCAGGAGTTTGTTGAGGCATTTCTATTCTTGAAATTCGTTAAGGGAGAATTTGAAATATCTCTTGAGTTCGATGTTCCCCACTCCGCGTTTTTAGCAGGCCTAGCGGATCTTGTTGGTGAACTTCGCAGATTTGCACTCTCAAGGATGATCGAGAACGATCTGGAAAAAGCTGAAAAAGCTCTTGAGGCGATGGAGAAAATCTATGCCGAATTACTTCCATTCTCCTCTTTCCCCGAAAAGCTGGTTCTAAATTTGAGGGCGAAGCTCGATGTTGCGAGAGCAAGCATAGAGAGAACAAAATCCGATCTGATATCTGCAAGACTTTATGCGAGTCTGGATAGGGATAGATGACACTGACAGCCGAAAGGGAATGTGCACAACCTATATCGCTCTGCTGCTTATGGATAGACTGAGAGAGATAGGAGAAGTTATCGGCTACCCAAGACTGATAAGACTCAACCCGACAATTCCGTTCAAAACCAGAGGCAATGGTGCCGTGAGCTTCCTGGCAGATGTCAATATTGACGATGCCATGGAAATTGCGAGAAAAGTTGTTGAAGAATTTGCAGAACTCGAAGACGAGAACACAAATCCGGGCGTTGTTTTTGTTGAGGAGGAAAAGGTTCCAGAGCTAGGAAAGTTTGCAGAAATGGCCATAAAGGATGTTCTCGCAATTCAGCAGGCAAAGGATTTGGCAGAACGGCTTAATATACCCTATCTCAGTTTCAAGAATGGTCGTGGGCTGATCGGGGCCCTTGCATCGGTTGGGGCACAGCTAGATGACTTTGTCTACGAACTCATTGCATACCGCTTCCCCGAGAGATTTGGAAAGCAAAGACACGTTGACGAAGA
>CAYSRI010000125.1:0-1050 GCA_964433405.1 uncultured archaeon
TGAGTGTGTAAAGCCTTTCCATCTATATGATTCTATACTTGACTATATTTAAACTTTTCTATCGAGAAGCTGTTGGCAACGGCAACAAATTAGCTCTTGATAAGTCTGTCAATTTTTTCTCTGTCGAAGCCGAGGACCCATTTATCACCTTTAACAACCAAAGGCACTGAATAACTCTTGGAAAGTTTATAGACTTCCTCGATTGCTTTATCTCTTTCTTCTCCTTCCAGTTTATCTATCCAAACTACTTCAAAATCAACCTTTGCGAGCTTTAGATAATCCAGTGTTCTCTTGCAGTGTGGGCAAGTAGTAAGACCGTATACTTTCACCTCAGCCATAAAAAAAGACAGAGCTAACCTTTTTAAACGTTCTCCCTTAAAGCTTTTTATCCTTTGATGTATCTTAAACCTGATGAAAATAGGCTGCTGCGGGTTTCCGATTGCCATGGAGAGATATTTTAAAACATTCGAGGTAGTAGAAGTCCAAAAAACCTTTTACAAACCTCCATCGCTAGAAACAGTAAAGAAATGGAGAGAGAAAGCTCCCGAAAATTTTGAATTTACTGTAAAAGCTTGGCAGGTCATAACCCATCCACCCCGCAGCCCAACCTATCGGAAAGTAAACTTGGTGCTTGAAGATGCTGGGTTCTTTAAACCGATAAAACCGGTTTTTGAAGCTTGGGAAGTGACAAGGGAGATATCAAAAGCCTTGAAAGCTAAATTTATCCTTTTTCAAACACCAAAAAGCTTCAAAGAAGGTGAAGATAGTTTTAGAAACATGAAAGAGTTTTTCGGGTCTATAGAACGTGATTTCATCTTCGGTTGGGAGCCGAGAGGATGGAATGAAGAAACTGTAAAGAGAATCTGCGAAAGCCTTAATTTAATCCATGTAGTTGATCCATTCGAATCTAGACCGGTTTATGGGGAAATTAGATACTTTAGAATTCATAAAAATCACAGCGACGAAGAAATTTTCTCTCTACTCGGAAAAGCGGACTACGTGATGTTCAACAATCCTTTTATGCTTCAAGATGCGCTGAAACTGAAGAAG
>CAYSRI010000125.1:1060-4436 GCA_964433405.1 uncultured archaeon
TGAGAGATAGAATCTTAAAGGTACTCAGAGGCTACGATCTCAACAATGTGAAAATAGCTACTCTCGGAAGCCATTCTGCATTAAACATACTGAGAGGAGCAAAGGACGAGGGTTTTGAAACGATATGTATTTGCAAAAATAGTGAGAAAGAAGTTTACAGAAACTTCGGAGTCGCAGACAGAATTTTGGAAGTTGGAAGCTTTGAAGAACTGCTCAATAAGGATATTCAGGAGTTCTTGAGAAATGAGAATGCAATTCTAATCCCTCATGGCTCCTTCAACGCCTACATAGGCAAATTCGACTCGCTTGAAGTTCCAATCTTTGGAAATCGAAAGCTTATGGAATACGAGACAAGCAGAGAGAAACAAAGAGAGTGGCTAAGAAGAGCGAATGTGAGGGTTCCTAAGACATTCAATAGCCCTGATGAGATTGACAGGCTCTGTATCGTTAAGTATCAGGGTGCTAAAGGTGGAAGAGGGTACTTTCTTGCCTCATCACCAGAGGATTTCAGGAGAAAGGCAGATAACATGTTAAAAAAGGGATTGGTGACTAGGGAAGAGATAGAAAGAGCCGAAATACAGGAATACATAATCGGAGCCAGCGTTTATTTTTCATTTTTCTTCTCCCCTGTTAACCAGAGAATGGAGCTAATAGCTCTGGATCGGAGATATGAACATGTAGATGGAATTGGAAGAATTCCAGCGGAAGAGCAGTTGAAACTCCAGCTTGAACCCACCTACACAATCATTGGAAACTTTCCTATCGTTATAAGAGAAAGTTTGTTGAATCAGGCATTTCAGACGGCAGATAGGATTTTTGAAGTGTCAAAGGAGATCGCATATCCAGGAATGGTTGGACCCTTCTGCATTGAGAGTGTATTCACCGATAAAGCAGAGTTAGTAGTCTTTGAGATCTCTGCTAGAATTGTTGCAGGAACGAATGCAGGGATTCCTAATTCTCCTTATTCCTACATCTTGTTTGGAGAGAATATGTACATGGGCAGAAGAATAGCAAGGGAGATTAGGATCGCCATAGAGAAAGGAATGATTGAGGATCTTATATATTAGGTGATATCTATGGATGAAAATGCATTGGAAAAGACTTTAAAAGCCGGGGAAATCCTTAAAGAGGTTGCAAAATCTTTGGAAGAAAAGGTTGCAGTAGGGGAAAAACTAATTGATGTAGCTGAGTTTGTAGAGAAGAAGATCCTGGAACTCGGAGCAAAACCGGCATTTCCATGCAACATCTCTATAAACAGTGATGCTGCCCACTTTACACCAGCGAAAAACGATGAAAGGCGATTCAAGAAAGGAGATCTCGTCAAAATAGACATTGGTGCCCATATTGACGGCTATATCGCCGATATGGCAGTTTCAATAGACCTTGGAGATCACTCGGAACTTATAAAGGCCAGCAAAGAAGCTGTTTTCAATGCAATTGATGCCGTAAAAGCAGGAGTTGATACAGCAAAGTTAGGGGAGATCATAGAGGAGACTATTAGAAGCTACGGTTTTAGACCCGTCTTAAATCTCACAGGACATGGATTATTGCCTTACATGACTCATGCACCTCCGAGTATTTACAACTATGCAACCCAAAGAGGAGTTGAGCTTAAGGAGGGGATGGTGATAGCCATAGAGCCTTTTGCCACCGACGGTGTAGGTAGAGTTGCTGAGAGAAATGAATGCGAAATATACAGCCTTTTAAACCCAAAGCCAGTCAGGATAAAGCTTTTGAGAGATATTCTCTCTGAAATCTCGGAAAAATACAAGACTCTGCCTTTTGCTAAAAGATGGCTTGCAAAGGCTCCGGAGATATTCCTCGCCAAACTTGTGAGAGAGGGGGTTCTTAGGGAGTATCCCGTACTCTCTGAAGTTTCAGGAGGGATTGTAAGCCAGTGGGAACATACTGTCATTGTCGAGAAAGAAAGTGCAAGAGTTGTAACCCTTTAGAATTTTGTTCATAAACTCTTGACATCCTAAACAGCTAATTTTAGGCCAGTACAAATAGTTTAACTTTCTGTTGCTGCTAAGTCCCTTTCCGAAAGGGAATACAGATGAGATTCGGACGGAGACTACAATGCCTCCCTCCCCATCTTGAATGTGGGGCTGCAAGCCGAATGCTCGTAGAGAGAACCTTTCAATGAAGCGAGAAGTTCCTTGCGTGAGCGAGGGGCAGTTCGCAAACTTGATTATATATTTTTTTATAAATATAGTTTTAATATTAGATTATAAACCTTGCTTTCTCGGCTTCCAGCTTTTCAGCCTCTTTCTTCAGCCTTTTAACCTTTGTTTCCAGTCTCCTCCTATATAAAGCAATCCCCATCGAAATTCCAAAAGCCGCCAAACAAAGTATTGCCAATACTTCCATGATAAGTTTTAAACTTCAAAGTATATAAACCTTTTCTATAAAAATATAATTATTCTAATTATAATGATGATATATTGGCAACTCTAGAGTGTTAAGTTTAAAGGAAGGAATGAAAGCTAAAGCTTAAATATACTTCGGTATTCGAGTTGTTGGTCTTAAGCCTTGCGTAGGGTGGTTAGCATGGAAAAAACAGAAATTCTCATGAAAATTAAAGACGCTGAAGCGAAAGTCGATGAAGCGCTTAAGAAAGCTGAAGATCAGAGAAAAAAATCGATTTTCGATGCAAAAATTGAGGCAAAGAAGATCATCGACGATGCAACTGTAGAGGCAAACAAGCTAAGAGAGGAGATCATCAGAAAGATAAGAGAATCCGTAGAAAAAGAAAAGGAAGAGATAAAATCAAAAAAGCAGAAGGAAATAGAGAATTTTGAGAAAATCGGTAAAAGTAATGTTGATAGAGCTGTAGATGTTTTGTATAACGAGTTCCTGAGGATGGTGGAGCATGCTTAAGCCCGAAAAGATGATTAAGGTTGCAGTAGTGGGCGCTAGAGATAAGCTAAGCATAGCTTCTGAGACTTTGTACAGAATGAATTTACTACATATAGATACACCTCAGGAAACGGAGTATTTCAAAATCGGGACACCAATGGAGAAAGCAGGGCATTTTTCGAAAAGTTTGCTCCAACTCAGAAGCTATATCTCGCATCTAAAACTTGATCCGACGAGGCTTACGGTAAAAAGGAAATATAAAAGGCGAGAGATCGAAGAGAAATTGAGCATAAAACTTTCAGAGTACCAAGAGGAGATAGGTAACAGAATAGATGAGCTAAAGAGAATAAATGACAGTCTTAAGTCCATAGAAGCAGAGTTATCAGCAATAGAACCGCTAAAGGTTCTAGAAATCCCTCCAAATCTTTTGAAGGGTTACAAAAGCTTGAGATGTTTTGTGGGGTTCGTAAAAGCAGATCCCAGCAAGGATATAGAGAAAGCAACATTAGATTTTGAT
>CAYSRI010000126.1:0-3209 GCA_964433405.1 uncultured archaeon
GTATCAAGTTGTAGATGTATTTTGAGGAGCAGTAGTCTTGTTTGTACAAGGACATCGTTTTTAACAGGAGTTCATCAATTCCAGGGATCTTTTTTAGAATTTCATAATTTAGATCCTCAAAGTCTTTCCGGAGCGCTATCCCTTTGGGGTAAAGGAAGGCATTCATAAGATCGAAAGTTGACAAACGGAGACCTTTTTGGTTTATCCTTGCAAAAATCGAGCAAAGGTCGTAAAGGCTCCTGTCCTTCCCCAAGATGTGAACTGGAAATTCGTATTCTAAAATCTTGTTTTCGAGTTTTTGCAGTTCGGTATTAATGTCTAAAACATCGTAAGTTTTATCCTCCTGCACTTCATAAAGCTTCTTTGCATATTCTTTCATCCAGTTCTTGTATTCGTTTTTTAGAAAGCCATTATCTGAAAGCAAGGCAATTGGAAAAACTAGCTCGTCTATCCATTTGTTCTTCTGCTCTCTGAGTTTACTCGTCGGGATGTATTCGGAATAGTATTTGTAAAACACGGACTCATCAAAATCGTTCTCAATATACTTTTTCAAATCTACGAAGAATAGGTAGTACGACTTCCTGTTTGGAAACACTTTTTGTGGATTGTATATTGCGTAATATAGCGACGATAACCTCTGCTGACCGTCAAGTACTGCATAGTATACATTCTTTCCTATCTTTGCACCCCAAATCGGGTCCCATTTCTCATTTTTTGCTTTTTCCGGATCCAGTTCCCATAACAAGATCAGACCAGCGAAGTAGTCGGAAATTATTGAGACTAGTAGCTCTCTCACCATATTTGGCTCCCACTCAAACCATCGCTGGAAATAGGGTACTACGAATTCACCGTTACCGATAGCCTCTAACAATTTTCTGACGGGTTTGTATGGTTTTGGATCTAATGGCATTGGGATCACCCGTTTATAGTTGCGATTTTTCTGTTATAAGGTAATAATCCTCCTCGGGAATCTCTCTCATCGCCTTTCCCATCAGATGCCCGCTCCACTTCTTCTTGTTGGTGATGAACTTCAGCTTGGGGATTAGAGGCTTGAACTCAACTGGCTTATCGAAGATTTTTACTGGCTTGAGCTTAATTCTGAGCGGGAAAGTTTCATTTCCCATACCTTTGGGAGATTTGAAGACCTTTGATGAGTCTTTGAAAACCTCAGAAATTGCTTCATACACAGCAACAATTCTCGGTTCTTTGGTTACATCTTTATCTCTCTCCTGTCTGAGGTAAATAAGCAGTTTATCTCCAGGTTTAACCTTTGCAATGGTATTCCTGTACCTCTCAGGAACTCCCCAGATGTTTTTCTGCTTTATAACTTTCCAGTTATCTTCGTTGGTGATGCAGAGCCAATAGGGCATGAATCCACCTCCTTTATTATCTAAAAGAAGTCAAAATCAAATAAAGACTTGTCCCCATTTCTACCTTTTTCTTCCTGTTTTCTTGTCTTTAACAGTTCGTCAAGCAAGGTAGAACCTTCGTTATTGAAAAAGTCCTTCTTTTCCAAGTAATCTACTATTCTTCCACTGTTCAGGATCTCTTTTCTTAGTGTAGCTGTTTCGAAATGTGTTAAAAGACCATTGATCGAATTTGTAGCAAGCTCTGCTTTCCACCTATCTTCGGGTTTTGCAATTCCGTCTTTGATTTTTTCTATGTGCTTGTTTTCCAGATTCACAAGATCATATGGCCTGTAATAGTATGTGCTGGTATCAAAAATGCTTGTAGCTCTTCTTAACAAATCTTGCTCAAATTCTTCTTTGCTTTGAGATCCCTTCCTTTTCCAGTAATCTGGATTATCAAAGGCCCCTATAATACCCTTGAAAGGAGCTCCCACAAAATCCCCATAATCAAAAATTCCTAAAAAATCTGATGGAGCTATTTTGTTTTCTCCAAGAACCCCACGAGGGATTCTTCGAAGATTCGTCTGATAGATCACTAAGTTTTTAGAATTTTCATCAAAGAGTTTAGTTGCATTCCTCCAAAACGTTCTCATTTTTCTTATTGTATTTCTGTTGTCAAATCCTTTGCCTTTAAAGTCCACCCATATGTTGGTATAGCCCATTTTCGCATAATGTAACAATATCTCATCCCTCATACTGGCGGGAAAATCGAGATCGAAAGGAACGAATATTGGCTTGTTATTTTTTTCTGTGAACGTTTTTACGGCATTATCTACATACCTGCAAAACGACTTTGCATCGTATTCTATCGCAGTTTTCGTCGATCTTCCATATCTCACATGCGGTACAAACAGTATTTCAGAGAATGCATGAATTGCGTCAAGAAGGTCTTCGAAACGATTGGCAAATTTTTTCTGGGGGAAATCAGAAAACGAAAATACTGCAGAAGTGCCCTCTTTTGCCAGCTTTTCAGTTACTCTCAAAAAAGACCTTACTTTTGAGTCATCATTCTCATCCAGAGCACTCTTGATGGAATTGTACTGCCTGCCCATGTATATGACTCTATTTGCCTCAAAAATTGTCTCTTTTGTCTTCATGCTCAGTATTTCTTTTTTAACCACTTTTGGCACATCGGAATTGAGAAAGACATTTCTGATGGGTGTCCATATTTCCTTTCGACCCAAAATAATCCTTTTAAGGGTAATGCTGGGCAGGTCCTGGCAAGTAACTGTCTCCTCCACTGATGTGTGGAGTTCTATTTTTGGCATCCATTCACCTCATCTAAAAGTTTGTTTACAACACCTATATTTTTTTCTGTCAGATTGAAAGGTCTGCTGCCATTTTGGATTGCTTCTTTTACTCTGTGCAATACTGTAAGAGTTTCGTCGCTTGTTATCTTCCCCTCGACACAACAACAATCTACAATAAATCTCAGGCTGTATTTAACGAAGGGTGACAGATCAGGAATATTCCTCTCAACAAACCTGCGTGCAGGATTGTCGTCCAAAATCAGAGAATGTAATTCTGATTTCCTGTAAAGTTGGTATGCTATGGCCATACACTCATACTCGCCCTTTTTGAAGACCTTGTCACCAATTATGCTTAACAGTGCAGCGTAATTGTACTCCTTTGTAACTCTCACCAGCTCTCTAAACCTTATGTGGTTAAGCACATTGCTGTGTTTTTCTGCAATCTCATTTAAAACCAGTTTGCCAACGTGAAATCTGTATTTTTGAAGAATTTTTGTGAGTATTTCTGGATTATCAATTTCATCAGAGGACATGAAAGCTATGTAAAATG
>CAYSRI010000126.1:3219-4394 GCA_964433405.1 uncultured archaeon
TATCCACCCTGCATTTCTTGCCCTTTTCAAAAGAACCTCCCTTCTTTCTTCAGGGATTATTCCCTTCTTTACAAGTCTGTCAACAATCTTCTCTGATTTTTGAAGAACTGACTTGGATAGTGCTGATTTCTCTGAGAACTCTTTGTTGGTTTCATCGGTGTAAAGCAGAAATAAAAGTTCATCCCATTCCAGACGGATGTATAAAGGCACTATCAGATCCACAGCGGAAATTAGAGCTAATGCATCGTCATCTTCTTTAGCTTTTTCGTTTAAAGCTCTGTCAATTTTTTCATAGAGCTCTTTTCCTTTTTCAGTTATCTCCAGATACCCTCCTTTTGCTTTTTCAGCCTCAGAACGATTTACTGGGGGAATGTATTTCCAGCAACCGATCAGAAAAATTGGATTTTTTACCAGATCATCAAGGTCATGTGAATAGGGACCTTTCAGGTGGGCAACAAAATCTACAAGCCTCCTGACTTCTGGATGAAACTTCCAGAGAAAGAAGTAAATCTTATGCAGGTGGAGCATGCTTATCCTGCCTCCAGCCTTCCCCAGAATAAGCAGGATCAGAATTTCTGCATTCCGTATTTCCTTTTCATCCTGAGTGAGTTCGGGTTGCATAGTGTCACACCCTAAATTTAGTGTTAACGATATTTTCTAGAACATCTCTCACACTGTCGGGAATTTGATTTAATTCAACCATTTTATTTGCAATTTTCTTTCCGTGCTTTATTTTATTGTAGAGCTTGCCTTTTTCATGAAGCTCTTTTATCAATTCCTCATTTTCGGGATTGTTTGGATCGTAGTCTTTCCTTCTTTTAAATAACTCTCTACTTAATTTTATAGGGACATCTTCGTAAAATCCTATTTCGGAGTCCAGTTCAATATTCAAAGCCAGTTCTATAGCTTCTTTTGTGAACAAATTTTCTATAGTTCTTACGTATTTCCCGTTCTTTTTCCAGAAATAAACGGGTATTCCAGCATTTTCAAATTTCGATTTAAGGTCATTCTTATCCTTTGATAGATTCGAAGATTCACTTTTAATATCAGAATCTAAAATTACGGCAATATTCGGATTGACCGTTAGTAGTGTAGATGGATCTTGATGCTTTATGTTGGACCCACCTATTGGAATAACTGCAATGTTGTACTCATCCCAATTCTTAAAAATGGCA
>CAYSRI010000127.1:0-4390 GCA_964433405.1 uncultured archaeon
TCTACCCAGTTTCTTTCCAGAAAAGCGTCGTTGTTTACGAGGGCGATGAATTTAGAGCTGGAAGATTCGATTCCCTGATTGGCTGCTCTTGCAAAACCAAGATTTTCATCGTTCCAGATCACCTCAAAACGGGAGCAATTGTCCTCGAAGTTCTTTAAAATCTCCCGAGAACCATCTTTTGAACCGTTGTCCACAACTACCACTTTAAACCTCCTGCAAGTTTGGTTAACGACGGAGCTCAGACACTCTCTTAAATATTTTTCACCGTTATAATTTACGATAATGAAAGTCAGCATCTTTTCCCTCTCCTGTTCAAGATTCCGTGCACCACTCCTTTAAGGTAATGGGCGATGTCACCTCTTTTACTGAGCTTCAGAATGTAATACACTACCCTCAGCGGCTCGGTGATCAGGGCGTAGAAAAGCGTCGCCCTCCCAGCCTTCCTCGCCACCAGTAACCAGTTTCTGGCAGTGTAGTAGAGGTAATCGGGACTGAACAGACCTATGGAAGCAGAAACCTTGTGCCTCACCACACCCTCAGATACAACCAGCTTGTAACCCTTCTTCTTTGCCCTTATGCACCAATCCGTTTCCTCGTGCATCATGAAAAGCTCTTCATCAAAGAAGCCTACTTCTTTCAGGGCAGAGGTTCTGAGCATCATCGCACAGCCAACGAGTCCAAAGGGAGCTTCAAAGCTTTCCGTCAGCTCAACCTTTCTGTTTTTCAAATGCAGAACAGGGTAGCCTAAGAAAAGTCGAGTTCCGGCGGACCATATCCTGTCGTCATCATAGTATTTAACCACGGGCTGAGAAGCTGCGATTCTCGCATCCCTTTCCATTTCCAAAACCAGCTTCTCCACCACATCCTTCTCAAAAACAACGTCGTTGTTGGAGATCAGCACGTAATCAGCTGTGTCAATAACCTCTTTGATTCCTGCATTGCACCCACCCGCATACCCCCTGTTCTCTCCAAGCTCAAGCAACGTAATCTGAGGATACCTGCCTCTAAGCTCATTAACCACTCCTTTATCCGACCCGTTATCCACAACCAGAATCCTGCAGGGATAGGTTTGATTTAAGAGGGATTCGATGCACTCCGCAGTGTCCTCCAAGTTGTTGTAGTTCACCACAATTGCATACACACTCCTCATTTGTGCGGTGGGTAAAACCAGTCCCATGGCTTTCCACAACGTGGGTCGTCACTTCGACCGTTAATCTTCAACGGAACAATTGTTGGGTCGTTCCATGGTCTCCTAACCTCATCGGGGCTATCGTAGTCATAAAGCCTGCTGACGAAGTAAACCAGCACTGCAGGCTCCACTCCCAAAGATCTGAAACCGTGCCAGTAGTGTCCTGGCACTCTAACAACCTGCAAATTTCTCCCTGTGGAAATTATCTCCGCAAGCTCCCGTGTTTGCTCATCGTAAGCGCATATCTTTATCGCACCGCTCAGGCAAACAAAGTAATCCACCTGCCCTCTCTCGTGCTTGTGCCAGGCTCTCACTATATTCGGATAGGTTACGGACATGTTCGCCTGCACGATGTCTTCTTCGAATATCTCCCAGTCCTTTCGCATTATCTCAGTGAAAAAACCCCTCTCATCGGCAAAGGTTCTGAGCTGTTTTACAACAATTCCAGGCAGCATAATATCACCACTCAAACCCAACCCTTCTCAGCGAGATAATCTTTCAAAGCCTCCTTCCAGTGCCTCATTCTAATCCCGAGCCTTTCAATCTTCGAATTACTGAGAGCTGAGAAAGCGGGCCTTTTCGCCAGCCTTTTAAGCTCTACCGACTTTATGGGCTGAATATCCACCTCCCACCCAAGGATTTCGAATATGGATCTGGTAAAATCAAACCAAGAGCAGTATCCATCGTTGACCATGTGGTAGACTCCAGAATCTGGGCAGAGCTTCAGGAAATCGCTAATGGCTAATGCAACGTCCTTGGTGTAGGTGGGACTCATGAACTGGTCATCAACTATTTTCAACCTCTCCCCCCTCTTGGCCATCTCCACAACCCAGTTAACGAAGTTGCCCCCCTTCCCACTCGCCCCGGCCTTACCGTATAGACTGGCCACCCTGATCACATAGTGCCTTCTGGAGTAGTTCCTCGTAAAAATCTCTCCCGCGTACTTGCTAACTCCGTAAACGTTAATCGGGTTTGGCTTGTCAACCTCATCATAAGGTTTCCCCTTCTCACCATCGAAAACGTAGTCCGTGCTTATGTAAACATTGATTGCGCCAATTTCTTCAGAGATTCTGGCAACATTCAGCGCTCCGATGGCATTGACCGAAAAGGCCCTTTCAGCATGAACCTCTGCATCATCAACCTTAACATAGGCAGCGGTGTTTATGATTACGTCAGGATTAATTTCCATCAACACATCAAGGCTTTCTGGAATGGTGACATCAACATCCTCGTGAGTCAGCGGGAAAACCGTGAATTCTCTCCGCAGCACTTCCACAAGATCCGTTCCAAGCTGACCTTTTGCCCCTATTACTGCAACCTTCATTCTACCATCTCAGCTTCCACGGAGTGGGATGCAAGACTCTTTCATCGACCAGGGGCTTCCACCACCATTCGTTCTGGATATACCATTCCACCGTCCTCCTTATTCCTTCCTCAAAGCTAATCTTTGGTCTCCACTTTAGCTCCCTCATAATCTTCCACGAATCAAGTGAGTAGCGAACATCGTGGCCCGGCCTGTCCTCTACAAACTCAATCAGGCTTTCATCCTTCCCCATAATGTCGAGTATTGTTCTCACAACTTCAAGGTTGGTTTTTTCCTCACCGCTTGAGACGTTGTAAATCTCCCTTCTCTCTCCCCTCTCCAGAACCATCCACACTGCCCTGCAGTGGTCTTCAACGTGAATCCAGTCCCTCACATTTTGTCCTGTCCCGTAAACTGGAACCTTCAGTCCCAGTTTAGCCCTGATTATGGATTTCGGAATCAATTTCTCAGGAAACTGGTAGGGTCCGTAGTTGTTGGTGCACCTGGTAATTGAGGCGTTGAGGTTGTAGGTTCTTGCATATCCCAAAACCAGCATGTCCGCAGCAGCCTTGCTTGCAGAGTAGGGTGAGGATGGCATCAAACCATCATTCTCTGTAAATGATCCCCTTTCGATGTCACCGTAAACCTCATCCGTGCTGATGTGAACAATTCTAACACAGGGGTTGTGCTTTCTCACCGCCTCAAGAATAGTGTAAACTCCAAGAAAATTGCTCTCTATGAAAGAATATGGCGTTGAAATGCTCCTGTCAACGTGGCTTTCAGCAGCGAAATTCACAACCGCATCCACTTCCCTTACCAGTTCAGAGACAAGCTGAAAGTCTGTTATGCTTCCCTTAACAAACCTGTACCTTTCATCCTCAGCAACATCCCTGAGGTTGTCAGGATTGGACCCATACCTCAGGTCATCGAGGTTCAAAATCTCCACATTGTGTTGGGAAAGGGCATATCTCACAAAGTTCGAGCCTATGAACCCCATTCCTCCAGTAACAAGAAGCTTCATGGCTCACCTCAGATCAGAACTTCAGAGTAATCTCCAATTGTGAATCTCAGGAATCTCTTCCTGTCGTTCTTTCTGATTTTAACATTTCTGCCGATCAGACTCTCCTCTAACCTTTCCACACCCTCCACAACAGAATCGCTGAGAACTATGCAGTACTCAACCGAGCTGTTTTTGATTTTCGTTCTGTCACCAATGCTTGTGTAGGGCCCAATGAAGGAGTTTTCGATTATGCAGCCATCTCCAATTACCGCAGGTCCTCTTACAGTGCTGTTTATTATCTTTGACCCCTCCCCAACCTCCACTCTACCCTCAACCTGCGAGGCAACAACCTCTCCCCTCACATTCCTTTTAGCCCTCTCGTCGAGTATTGTGGCATTTACCTTTAAAATGTCCTCTGCTTTACCCGTATCAAACCACCATCCCCTTATCTTCGCGTATCCCACGTTGTAGCCGCTTTCAATCATATTCTGTATGGTGTCGGTTATTTCAAGCTCCCCCCTCCAACTGGGCCTGAGGTCTTTAATGATGTCGAAAACAACAGGCTTGAACATGTAAACTCCAATGACCGCATAGTGACTCGGAGGTTCCTTTGGCTTCTCAATTAGCCCAACCAGCTTCTCCCCCTCAAACTTGGCCACACCGAAGGCCCTCGGGTCCTCCACTTCTTTAAGCAGTATGAAGGCATCAAAGTCCTCCTCATCGAATTTCTTAACATAATCCTTTATCCCGTCCTGAATAAGGTTATCCCCGAGATAAACAACGAACTTCTCATTTCCAACAAATTCCTTTGTTAAATACACCGCATGAGCAATACCAAGAGGCTTCCCCTGATGAATGTACGTAACTCTGCATCCGAACCTTGAACCATCCCCGTAGT
>CAYSRI010000128.1:0-4384 GCA_964433405.1 uncultured archaeon
AGTTCATAGAAAGAACACAGGAAAAGATAAAGAAGGTTCAGAAAGAGCTCTCGAGAAAGCAGAAGGGATCAAAGAGAAGAGAAAAGGCAAAGCTAAGACTGGCAAAACTCCATGAAAAGCTGGACAAACAAAGACTGGACTTCCTCCACAAGCTTTCACGCTACTACGTTAACAACTACGATGTAATATGTGTAGAAAATCTCGATGTTAAAGATCTAGTTGAAAATGGAAGATCATCTACCTTAAACAGACACATTCATGACTCAGCCTGGTCAAAATTCCTCTCGCTGCTTGCCTTCAAGGCTGAAAGAGCTGGAAGGCAGGTGGTGAGAGTTAAACCAAGAAACACGTCTAAGAGATGTTCTAACTGCGGCTATGTTGTAGAAAATCTATCTCTAAAAGATAGATGGTTTATCTGTCCTAACTGTGGTTGGGAAGCAGACAGAGATTACAACGCCCCCCTCAACATACTGTATGTGGGGCTGGGACAGCCCCGAATGCTCGTAGAGAGGGAACCTCTACCCCTCGTGATTCCTTACAGAAAGGTGATCGAGGGGCAAGTTCTCTCAATGAGGCGAGAAACCCCTTGTGTAAGTGAGGGGTAGTTCACTTTTTTATCTTCATGTTGCAGTGCCCCCTTCCGGGAGGGAGGACATGAGAGACTCTTTCGTGGGCGAAAGATAGCCCATTGAGCTTTTATAGCCAATACATGTAGGCATAGCACTCAATTTCTTTTTTATGCGCGCTAAATGTCCTAATTTCAGGAAAAACAGCTTGATGAGCTCCCGAGTAATTGCCCGAAAGATTTATTAATTAAAAGGTTAATGCATTAATGGGGGCGTCGATACAACGTTGGTATCTATCCCGCCGCCGATGCAACTATGATTTTTTTGGCGCCCCCTATGTTTTCTCTATTAAAACTGCGTTTATGACTCCTTCTTGACTGGGTCTGTTTGTGACCTTTGCTTTTCCAATTTCGGTCTGTATTACTGCACCTTTTGTTATTACTCCATGCCTGACGTAGTGAACATGTGCTGGGTTCTCGAGCACGGCTTTGATCGCGACCTTAAGAACCTTTTTCTGAGTCGGATCGTAGACATTTGCAAATTTATCTGAGAAAAGCTTTATCTTGTACCCCCCACCCATAATTCTCTCCTTCTTTGCCCTTCTCTCACCGATGGTCGTCAATACCTGTTCTCCGCCAAGTTCGTACTTCCTCTTTTTCCTGTGCGGCCTGTAAAGCCCCCCAGTTGGTTTCCTTCTACTCCTACCTTGGAAGATCATCCGCTCACCTTTCGTTTGCTACCACTCTCGCCTTAAAGATTTTATGCCTTGAGGATACAGCTAATTGGGAGTGGTGGTGGGCGGCTTACCGAGAGGAGGAAAGTCCCCCCACCCAATAAGATGGGCCCCGCAAGGGGCATCTCCGAGAGGGGATCGGGTGGGAACAGAAAACCCCCGGCAGGGGGAAATGCTATGAAGCCGAAAGGCAGAGGTCACTCCTGCTGGTTGAAATTCCTGCCCGCCATCGGGTGCAAGGCTTGATGCCGCTCAGACTGATGCCGTCGGAACAGAAGGGGGCTTACTACCACCACTCCCCTGTTTGGATAAATCGGAGAAGTTGCCGCAAAGAGGGAATAATACCAGCGTATCCTAACTATTGAAGACTTAAAAATAACTTGAGGATAAAGACTTAAATATCACACGAGAACTGAGTTCATGGGAACAGTAAAGCCTGCCTACATAAAGGTAATAGCGAATGAGCTGCTTAAAAGATATCCGGAATTGTTCACTTCGAACTTCGATGAGAACAAGAAGCTAGTGTCTCAACTTACGACGATAACCAGCAAGACGATCCGCAACAGAGTCGCCGGATACATTACTAGGAAGGTCAACAGGAGCATGAAGGGATAGAGATGTTCAAGGGAATAATCCCTGCAATAATTACCCCCTTCAAGGAGGATTTCAGCGTCGACTTCAAGGGATTGGAAAAAGACATTGAATACATGGAGAAACATGTGGACGCCTTCGTTCCTTGCGGGACTACCGGGGAAGCTTCTACTCTTGGCTATGAGGAGCATGTTGAGGTTGTTAGATTCGTTGCCGAGACTTCCAAGCTTCCTGTAATAGGTGGTTCGGGATCAAATTCAACAAAGGAGGCTATTTGGTTAACAAAGGAGGTTGAGAAGGCCGGAGCTGAGGCTGCATTGCTTGTGACTCCGTACTACAACAAGCCAAATGACGCAGGAATCTTTGAGCACTACAAGGCTATTGCAAAAGAAGTTTCGATTCCTATGATTGTTTACAACATCCCAGGAAGAACAGGAATAAACGTTTCCGCCCAACTAATGGCAAAGCTAGCAGAGATAGACAACATCGTTGGGGTGAAGGAGGCCAGTGGGAATCTGAAGCAGATTTCCGAGATTATACGGATCGTTAAAAAGAAGAACTTCACTGTTCTATCCGGTGACGATTTTCTAACGCTTCCAATCCTGGCCCTCGGCGGAAAGGGAGTTATAAGCGTTGCCGCAAACGTAGCGCCAAAAATGATGAGGGAACTCTACGACGCTTTCGAAAGTGGAAAAATTGAGAAAGCTATGGAGCTTCACCATAGGCTCTCCCCACTTTTCGATGCACTTTTCATCGACACAAATCCGATTCCCGTTAAAAAGGCCCTCGAACTCATGGGTTTGCCGGCTGGAAAGCCTAGGCTGCCGCTAGTCGAGTTATCTCCTGAAAAAACCGAGAAGCTCAGGGCAGTACTCAAGGAACTGGGGCTTCTTTAATTTTATATCTGTTTTTCGACGTTTTATTTCGGAAGAAAATGGGTTTAGAAGCAGATCATTCAAGAATTTTGAGTAGAAAAAAATTTGAAACCTCTCTGCGAGGTAAATCCATGAGGCTCGCAATTGCCGGAGCAGCGGGAAGAATGGGAAGACTGATAGTTAAGCATGCCAAAGATGAGGGCTTAACGATCGCTCAGGCCTTTGACATAGTCGAAGTCGGGAAAGATGCTGGAGAAATTGCAGGGATTGGAAGAATAGGAGTTCAGATTGAAGATAATATCGAAAAGCTCAACGCAGACGTTCTTGTGGACTTTACGAATCCTGAAGCATGCCTTAGGAATGCCAGAACTGCGGCCGAGAAGGGTGTGAGGCTCGTAATCGGAACTACAGGATTCAATTCCGAGCAGAAAAGGTTGCTTGATGAGACATGCAGAAAAGTTTCCACGGTGATATCTCCCAACTTCAGTGTCGGCGTAAATGCATTTTTCAAGATTGTGGAATTCGCAGCTTCGCTCCTTCATGGCTACGACGTTGAAATCTTCGAAATTCATCACAGAATGAAGAAGGATGCGCCCAGCGGAACAGCCATAAAAACAGCGGAAATAATAAGAGAGGTCCTTGCAAAGAAAGGAAAAAACCTTGAGCTCAAGTTCTGCAGGGATGCGAAGAGGGGAGAAGAAATTGGAGTTTTTGGAATTCGCGGCGGAGATGTCGTGGGCGAACATACGGTTCTTTTCTTCGGAGAGGGAGAGAGAGTTGAGATAGTCCACAGGGCGACCAGCAGAGACTGCTTTGCAAAGGGGGCGATAATGGCTGCAAAGTGGGTAGCTAAAGTAGATAGACCGGGAATCTACAGCATGCTTGATGTGCTATCTGAATATGTGTCTCTCTGAAACGTTCATCCTTATCAAGGGCTTTGTTAAATGCCTTCTAGCGCAGGGTGGGACTTCGTAATATCCGGTTGAGATCTTTCTAGGAATCTCGATTCTGTATTTTTCCCTTGCCTTTGTCTTGCAGACCTTGCATCTAAATCCCTGTCCCTTTCCAGCCGATTCCATTCTCTTCCCGCAGCTTGGGCAGAGGGGATTCAGCTCGATAAATTGGCTTTTAAGGCTCAGAATTCTTATTTTCTCTAGGTTCAGCGTCTCCTTCTTCACAGACCCGTAGACTTCTACCATGTCTCCGGGCAAAAGGGATCTGATGATGTTGCGAAACTGCTTGGTCGGTTCAAAGGCAGCACATTTCAGGGTTCCAGAGGGGATTCTGAGGTCGAAGAAAACGTGGCCCCCGGGCATGTGATAGGGTTTGTTCGCAACCTCTCCTGTTATCTTGTACGACCTGAAATTTTTCACGTCGCTGCTTTCAATGATGTGCATGTCGGTTGCGTGGTTCGTAATAAAAATCTCCATCTTGTCCCATGGTTCTGTTTTAACGACGCTCAAGGCTTTTTTTAAGGCACCAACGTCTTCACCTCTGAGACCAAACAGTACAGGACAAGGTGTTCCCGGTACGGCCATAACAACATCGTTGCACCAGTCGACAGTGTCAAAAATAGTCGGATAGAACATGTAATCGAGTTCGTAAAAGCTTTCTTCGTC
>CAYSRI010000129.1:0-4321 GCA_964433405.1 uncultured archaeon
CGACCTGTCCTGGAGGCAGTATGTTTCCGTCGTCGTCTACGACCACGGCAAGTGTATCTGGGTAAGGGACTCCAATACTACCTGCCTTGATAAGCCCGTATAGCGGATTTGCATGAGTGACTGGCGAAGCTTCGCTCAAGCCATAGCCTTCCGCAATTCTAACTCCTGTCATTTTCTCCCATTTTTCCTTAACTTCCATAGGCAGCGGCGCAGCACCGCTGACACATACGCGCAAGGAGCTGAGATCGTACTTCTGTCTTTCCAGAACTTCCATCATTCCCACGAACATTGTTGGCACTGCCGTGAATGCGGTAACTCTGAAATCTTGAATCAACTGCAATGCCTGTTCATAATTTCGCGGATCTGGAACAGGAATCACCATTCCCCCGACCAAAATTCCTGCGTTGAGCATTGTCATTCCATAAACGTGGAAAACTGGTAAGAGACCTATCCCTGTGTCGCTGGGAGAAGCTTTTGGATCCCATTCTCTGACTTGATAAGCGTTCGCAACAAGGTTGTAGTGGGTAAGCATAACTGCCTTTGGGAATCCTGTGGTTCCGCCGGTATACTGAAACATGGCAACATCATCCTTTGGGTCGATTTCGGCATATTTATCAGCCTTTTCGGCCTTCATAACTTCAGCAAAGCACGTTAGCTCGCCCCTCTTTTCGGGAATTTCTGCAGCTGAGACTCCGGGAATGAAGTCCTGAATCCCGCAAATTATAACCTTTCTCAGCAGACCTTTGTTGACGAGAGGTTCAACGTTTCCGTAGATGAGATCGAGGCAAAAAATCACCTCAGCTTCGCTATTTTTTGCTATGAACTCAATCTCTCTGGTTGTGTATAGGGGATTGCACTGAACAACAATTCCGCCTGCCTTCATTATTCCGTTCGCTATAGGGGTGTAGTGCTTTGTGTTTGGCAAATAAACGATCGATTTATCACCTTTTTCAAATCCTATTGATTTTAGAAAGCCAAGAACTTTGTCCGAAGCATCTTTAACTTGCTTGTAGGTTACATAATTTCCGAAAAAGAACGCAGCGTTTTTATCGGGGATCCTTTTTGCTGTGGAGTCCAGTATCTCGTACGCCGGAATTTTCGGATAATCGATGTGACTTCTGACGCCTCTGTCGTAGAACTTAAGCCATACCTTTCTTACCTCCTTGGGATCGACATTTCGGATATTCTCTCCTTCAACTCCAAGAACCATGTTCATAATTTTTAAGTATTAATTAAAAAGATTTCGATAAGCTAAAGAAAAGAAAAATATTGCATAATAAGAAAAATTTACTTTGAAAAACTGAATCCCCAGCTGACCAGCCTGTAGAACAGGCTACCACGAACCAAAATTAGCAGCGCAAGCACTATAGCTGTAATCACCGCAGTTGGGAGGCACATGTTTGCCAAATAGCTGCCGACTATGGTTGCAATCCCGGCGATAACTAGTGTGGTTGCAACACCGACTAGATAGGCGATTATTCCCTTGATCGCCTGACTTGATGCGTTAGCAATTCCTGCGGATCTGAAACCGTTTCTGAGCCATAGGTATCCACCAACTATCAGCGGTAGCAGTGTTGGGATCGCCATTGCGTATAGCGTCATTGCAACGTTGCTGCTGGCAAAGTCCAAGAGCATAGTCTTTCCTGGTTCCCACAGGGATCCTGTAACAGTTGGATCCCAGCTGAATCTTTGCCACGCGAGGCAGTCCCAGCCATTTGTCAGGATGAAGAAAAATGCTAGATAGCCAGCAAACCATTGAACGTGAGCAAGATACTCCCTTCCGGCAATTATGCACTTGTATGCAGCCCAGAAACCAATCATAGCGATCAGGAAATCCAGTATTATGAAGGTTACAACTACAGGAGTTGGAATGTCTGTTAGCGATGAGTAGACATGCATGCTCTCCCAATGCGGAAAGCTCCATGTCAGCCATATGGCCTCTGGAACGAATATAAGGGAGAGATATATCAGCAAGGCGCTGAAGTACTTGGTCTCGAGCATCGATTTGGCACCCTTCAGCTGTCTCGCTGCTGCAGTTGCGAACATGGCTCCAATCCCGTAAACCCAAAAAACGTCGACTTGAAGCATGTTATTAATTAATCATCTAATATTTATAGTTTGCGATATGGAAGCAAGTATAATAGCTCGGCTGTGAGGTGCAGAAACTCTTTTCTATTGCATACTAATTTTTGCCATGCGTGTTGCTTGGAATGCTAGCAGGGGTGAATTCAGCATAGGTGACTATTACTATTTCTACAAGTTGAACAGAATTGCTGAAAGGGAAGGGCTAGAGATGGTTGAGGTCAGGACTTTTGGTGATCTTAAAGATTACGATGTGTTGGTCTTCAATTATCCGGAGATAAAATTTAGGCCCTCCGATACTCTTAGGATCAGAAAGTGGGCTGAACAGGGTAAGAAGATAATTCTTGCGGGCTATTTTTCAAACGTTGACAGGGTGTCCCAGAACATTAACCGTGTTTCGAAACAGTTCGGCCTTAAGATAAATTACGATGTAATAAGGGATCCAGAAAGGAATGCTGGCGACGAAATGTTTCCAATTGCAAAATGCGATGATCTGGAAGTTGTTATGCCCTGTTCGGCTTCTGTAAGCGGTGGAAAAGGATTTGTTGTTGGCCGTGGGGTTTTTGGTGCTGTTAACAACAATGTTCTTGTGCTGGGAACCTGCGTTTTCTGGGACAATTACTCAATAGATCTGGCCCAGAACAGGGAATTTGCTTTAAGGATTCTCATGGGGGAATTCTGATGAGGGGATTTTTGATAATAGGCAATGAGGCCTTTACCGAACCCTTCAATCTGAGCGATCTTCGGGGTGCTGGAAGGATGGATATTCTATGCTGATGCGTATCTCAAGCTCTGTTTCTTTCTCACTCAATAAGGAAAGGGGTTGAGGTTTATCTGCTGCTACTTGGAGAACCAGATCCGCCCAAGGCCATAAGGATAAGAAGCGACGAGCTTAGGAGAATGTCTCCTGATGAGAGGAACATTGGAGGGCATTTAAGGAAAGCGGTGAGTTTCAAAGCATCGAAAGATTGGATAGAGGCAAATTCTGGAGTTTATGTTGCGAGAAAGACGCTTAGAGATTTGCTTGTAGAGGTTTCTGGATCCTACGAGATATTCTATCTCAGAGAGGATGGGAAGGACATTCGCGAGGAAGTAACGAAAATGAAGAACCCGCTTTTTGTTCTGGGGGACCACATGGGGGTTAGAAGGGCAGATGAGGATGTAATTCTTGAATTTTCAAGTGGAGTTCTGAGCGTTTCCAAACTATCTCTTATGGCAGAGCAGTGTATAGCGATCGTGAATTATGAGCTGGACAGAAAAAATATCTGAAAACGCTCAAACCTCTTTTCCTACTATTATTCCGTCCTTCGTTCTTAAAACTTCGAACCTGATAAAATCTCCAATTTTACTCTCGCTGATTACGGCAACACTCCAGCCATTAGAAACACAGAGCTTCTCTCCCTGCATTCTTCCTTCGGAGACTATCCTTCCAGTATAGATTTCTCCTTTTTTGAATGGATGTTTTATGGAAGGTCTCTTCTCGATTCCGAAATCTTCGGGTTTTAAAATCAGTTTTATACCATATTCTATTTCGTATTGTTCAAGCCTTTCGTAGAATTCTCTGAATGACATGCTCTTCCCAGTTTTTCTTCCAAAGCGGTAGGGAATGTATTTCTGAATTCCAAGAGGGGGGAACCTTTTTCCTGCACCGATTTTGAGTGCAAATTCTATTATCTTGGGAATCTCTTCGTCGTTGTATCCAGGTACCCATACGGGGGCGATTAACAGGTCTATTTTGCTGTTTGCAATCATTTCAGCCACTTCGATTACCTTTTTGAGTGGATAACCAGGATGGAGCTTTTTTGCAACCTGTTCGCTCAGAGCGCTTATGGACAGATTTATCCTACTCATCTTTCCCTCAAGCTGAGAAATTCTGTTTTCGTTCAGCGGAATTCCGTTTGTTTGCATCGAGATCACTTCTACCCCTCTAATCCTGCTGGCTTCCTCAACCAGAGCTTCTAGATATGGATAGAGTGCGGGCTCTCCCTGTCCATCAAAATGAAGCTCGACTTTATTTCCTTTATAATTTACAGTTTCTCTGAGAGTTTCGAGCATGTAGTCTGGGTCGACTATGAAGTCCGTCTTTCTGGTCCTGCTCTTTCTTCCTTCATCGACGCTGCAAAAAACGCAGTTAAGGTTGCATCCTGAGATACATCTCACCTGCAAAAGATTTGTTCCCCTGTCTATTATTCCGAATGCAGAATGTCCGAACAGTGGAATTCCGCTTTCCTTGGTTACA
>CAYSRI010000130.1:0-4239 GCA_964433405.1 uncultured archaeon
CTCTTCAAGTTACTGTCTTTCACGGGAATAACTATTGAAACCTTAACCATTTTCCCACCGGTTCAAAAACTTCCCCAGAAGTCTTTTAGCCTCAAGCACTATTCAATCCCACTCTGAAGCGAAGTTAGTTTCTAATCCCCCAACCTCTTCTCATTCCCAGATAAACAAAAAAGAAAAGAATCAAAATTGCGAATCCAAAACCGCTGAAGATCTCGTAGCTATCTACAATTTTTGGCTCCTCGTAAACAATTCTAACCACTTCACCTGAAAAGCTAAAGCTGTGGAAAGATACCCTCATTGGAAACTCAATGCCAATCCCTGTCCTTTCTATAGGATAAAGAAGTGGAACTGGCCCTCCATCCAGGATGTCAAGGAAGAGATGTGAAAAGATGAAGAAGGCTGCAACTAAGCAGTATTCTTTCCTTAAAAAAAGAAATAAAAGAAGGATGACTGGGATTAAAGTTAGAACAGAATGAAGGGCTCCGGGAATGAAAAACTTATCAAGATCCGGGAGAATTGCAAAGAAAGAGAAAAGAAAGTAACTCCTTCTTTTTAAAGCGTACAAGATTGTCATTGGGAAGAAAATATGAGTGAGCAGATCCATCAGCTTCTCACCGTTCGAATTGCAAAGGAAAAGAAAAATGTCTGCAGGCCTATGATCAGCAGAGTGAAGGCAATCATGTTTTCTCCCCTAACTGGAAGGATCTTATAATCGCTTGAGGCCCATTCGTATAAAAGGAATAGAGAGTAAAGAAGGCCAAGAAGAAAGAGGACGAGACCAAATTTTAAGATCTTGCTTTCAATCTTTAAGGCAAATCTTGTTATTCTGTCTGCATCGAATAGATCTCTTTTCAAACCATAGCTCTTTATTAGAATTCCAAGAAATGACACCTGATAACCTAAGATTGTCAAGAGTGAGCCAAGAATCATTGAATGAATTCCCGGAGTGTAGCCTATGTTGAGCCTGAGATAGCTTGCAGCCATCATGAATATTCCAAAGACTAGAATAAGAATTCCAGGAATTACGTATAAATAATTTGGTGCATAGAGAAGCATGAATTCCAGATGTCTTTTTCCATCCGAGAAAGACCTTATCTTCGCCCTTCCTTTTCTTCTGTAGTAATTTATCGGGACCTCCTTTATTCTAAGATTTCTTCTCAACGCCTCAACGACCATCTCAGATGCAAACTCCATTCCCTCTGCATTGAGCTTCATCTTTTCAAGTGCTTCTCTCTTAAAAGCTCTGAAGCCAGAGTGGGCATCACTAACTTTTGCTTTAAAGAATATGTTAAGGAAAGACGTCAGGATTTTGTTTCCAATTAGATGAAGAAAAGACATTGAGCCCTTCTCAATCTTTCCCTTGAATCTGCTTCCTATCACTATGTCGGCCTCATCTTTCATCAATGGCTCCAAAAGCTTTGGAATCTCCAGGAAATCGTAGGTGTCATCACCATCTCCAATTACTATGTAATCTCCAGAGGCATGCCTGAATGCGTAGAGATAAGCATAACCGTATCCAAGCTTATCTGGCCTCACAACCTTTGCTCCAAGCTCTTCAGCGATCTTTGGAGTTTCATCGCTTGAGCTATCAGAAACTATTATCTCCCCCTCTATTTTATGCTCCTCAAAAACCCTCTTGATCTTCCTGATGCACGAAGTTATCCCATCCTTTTCATTCAGCGTTGGAATTATCACGGAAACCTTCATAAGCTCATCCTAATTTCTTTTTTAGAAAAACTCAAGCTAGCATTTGATTTACTTCATAGCTTACGCTACTTGCGCACTGGCCCTCCTCATCGCACTTGCTCAGTCTCTGCCAGCGCGCTAAAGCAGAGATTCAACTAACTGAGAGCTTACGTTAACGTACTTCCTAACAACATCTATAAAAATTCTTTTCTGTCTCTCATAGCTTATCCACCATGAATCACAAAAATCATCGTTGCTTTCAAGCTCCTTTGCTATCAGCCTTATCTGGGCTTCACTTATCTTGCAGTAATTCCTGAGCTTTGAAAGAACGAAGATAAAATGTCCGAGATTCTTACATTTGGATGATGAGACGTTTTTCAAGGTTCCGCAGTGAATGCAGAAAGGATGGAGCTTAACTGCACCAAATTCAGTTTTTTCCCAAAACTTCTTACTTGATGGTTTGTGAGAACAAGGCATAGCTATAGACTGAATAACGAATATTAATTTTTTTCGAATTTACTCATGTCCTTTTATCATCCAGCGTTGAAAATGAGTCAAGGGCCGGAATTTAGCCCGGATCTGCAGTTTGGCAGTTTTCCAAAAAGCTAGACTCTGAACTTCCATTCCCTTTCAATCTTAGGACTGTCGGCAAATGCATTCCTGTGAAAGAACATCAATTCCTCAACAGTGAACGTCTTAAGTGCTTTCTTCAGATTGAAGATAAAACATCCGGGAATGCGGACCTCAGCAATTTCGGAAAGCATTTCGGCAGTCTTCAGAAATTCCCCTATGCTCTCAGCCCTCTCAACGTCAATGCTTTCGAGAAGCTCTCTGTTTTCCCTGTAAAGTGAAACTGGTTGCAAAAATAGCTCTTCTGCTCGGACTGAAATCTCAGCAATTCTTTTAAGCTCAGTATCGTTAACTCCTGGCAGAAAAACTGTGCGAACTGCTGTGTATGTTATCTCGGAGCTCATCTTTATGTTCTCAACAACCCTGTCGAAGAAGTCACGCTTCGTTATTTTCAAATAGCCCTCCCTGCTACCTGCGTCGAGGCTTATCATTACGATATCGAATTCCTCGCAGATTTTCTCGCTCAGAAGCACGCCGTTTGTCTGCAGATCCAGCCTGACATTTCCAAAAATATCTCTCAGGGCTTTTGCAACTCTTATAACTTCCTTCTCCCCAGCCACCAGCGGTTCCCCGAACTGCGATATCGTTATCGCCTTGGGCTTTAAATCTCCATAGTATCCTGGTTCAACCCTTGCAAGTCTGGAATAGCAGAATATGCAGTCTAGATTGCACTTCTGAGTTATTTCATAGCTCGGATGGTGTTTCGGGTTCTCCTTCTCGCTTATACCCTCGCAGTGCTCACAGTGAAGCGGATGCCTTAAGTTCCTGATGAAATCCATCATAGCCTGTCGAAGAGCTTCAGAATGTACTCGGAAAGCCTTACAGCGTCTTCCTTGCCCTTCATTACCGTCTTTGTCGCAAAAATTTTTTCAGAAACAAGTCTTGAATCCCTCTCGTCGACCACAAGCGCGGAGATGAAGTCCCCGTAAACCTTGAGCACACCCAGAGGTGAGACGTCATAGCCCTTTGCCTTCATGAACTTTCCCGCAGGTCCGCTTACCGGGCTGTCTCCGATTATCGGCGAGACAGCAATCACCTTTTTCCCCCTTATCCTTTTTCTGAAGTCCTCAACGCTTAGAATGGGAAGGATGCTTGTTATTGGGTTGCTTGGACCTATCAGAATCTCATCGTCTTTTAGCAGCTTTTTTACCTCTTCCGGAATCCTTGCTCTTTCTATTCCCTTGAAGTAGATATCCAGAACTTCCGGCAAACCCTTTTCTTTTACCCAGAACTCCTGAAAGTGCATTTCACCCTGGGGGGTCACAATTGTGGTGGCAACATCCTCGTTGCACATCGGGAAAACTTCATGTCTCACCGCATAAGCCCTTGCAACCTCCTTCGTTGCCTGGACAAGGTTTAGACCCCTTCTCAGGAGTTCGCTTCTAATTATGTGCGTCGCCCTGTCAAGATCCCCGACCTTCATCAGCTCCTCAAAGCCCAGCTTTCTGAGCATCTCGTATGTCTTGAAGGTATCCCCCCTTATGCCCCACCACTTCTCCTCGTCTATTATTTCCGCGAGTGCGTAGATCACGGAGTCTATGTCAGGGCAGATCTTATTTCCGGAGATCCAGATGTCCTCTGCAGTGTTAACCACTACGCTGAAGTCCGCTATCTCTTTTAGCCCCATCAGAAGCTTTGGAGTTCCGGTGCCTCCGGATAGGACTATCATCTGAATTTCTCTCCAAATTCCTCAATGCTCCTCTCGCTTGCAAGAAGCTCTTTCAAAATTCCCACAAGATTTTCTATCTTAACCCTCACCTGTCCCGTCGTGTCTCTGTCTCTTATTGTCACCGAGCCGTCTTCGAAGGTCTGATGGTCCACGGTTATGCACAGCGGAGTTCCGATCTCGTCGTACCTTCTGTACCTCCTTCCTATGCTTCCGGAGTCATCGTAGTCCGTGTAGAAACCTGCCTTCTTCAGCAT
>CAYSRI010000131.1:0-4228 GCA_964433405.1 uncultured archaeon
CCCTTACGGTATCTGGCTCAAAAGGAATGCGAGAATAGTTCAGCTCGTTTTCATTAAGCTTTCCTCAAAAACACAGAGGTACTCCGGGATCTACAACTTCGAGAACATCTAATATTTGGGATCAAAAAATATCGAGAAGAAGACCTTTGCATCCTCGATCATGTTTTCGATCTTACAGTATTCGTTTGGCTTATGAGCTGTTGAATCTGTTGTACACCAGGCTACGGATTCCCTAAATCCCTCACGCCTCAAGAATGAAGCACAGGTGTTCCCCCCAATTCCGAAAAGCTTCGGTTTTATTCCTCGAAGTCTGCTTATCGTCTCCGATAACCTCAAAACAATTTCTGCATTTTCTGGAGTTTTCGGAGAGCTTGACTTCTGCACGATTTCTACGTTAATTTTCTCCTTGTCCCTGATCTCGTGGAATCTCCTAACACTTTCAACGTAGTCTATTACTTCATCAATAGAGTATTCGGGCAGAATTCTGCAATCCATATAACTTACATCGAGCCCGGGGATTGTGTTCACGTTATCAACGTTCTTTTCCCTCTTTGTCGGCTCAAAGGTCGAATAAGGCGGATCGAAGAGCTCATCTCTGGCGTTGAACTTTGTGTGAAGTTTCTCGTCAAGATCCAGAATAAACTTCATCGCTCTCCTCGAGGCATTCATTATTGGTCTGCTTGCGTGCGACTGCGTTCCGAATACCTCAAACTTTAGCCATAGAATGCTCTTTTCTGCAATCTCTATTAGCTCACCCTTTGGAGATCCGACATCAGGAACTATAAAGAAGTCCTCCTTGGAGAAAACCCTCTGTCTTAGTAAATGCTTTATGCCATACTCACTACCGCTTTCCTCGTCTGAAACAAACGCGAGGCCAAAATTGTACTTCGGTTTGATGTCTGAATTTAGAATTGCAATTCCCGCGAAAAGGGAAGAAATGATACTCTGACCGTTATCCTCGCTCCCTCTGCCATATACCCGACCGTTCTCAACAACGGCTTTGAATGGTGAGGTTTTCCAGAGTCTCACGTCTCCTTCTGGAACGACATCCAAATGAGTTATTATCCAGATCGTTCTGTCCAAAACACCCTTAATCTTGGCAACTATATTTGGTCTGACCCCATCTTTCGCCCTTTCGTCTCTTGCATCGAACCTCTCGACATAATCGAAGTCTTCAAGGTACTCCATCAGAATGTCTGCTTTGTCAGCCTCTCCATCTCCTCCAAAGTCTGGAGATATTGCTTTTGCTTCTACGAGCTTACAGAGCAATTTGACCATTTCATCCTTCATTTCTTCCAAAGCATTCAGCATAAGCACTCGCTCTCTAAACGTTTTTTGAGTCTTCTAGCCTCCTCAAGTGCCCCCTCATCCTTCGTGGACTTCATCAAAATTTCCAGTTCTGCGATGATGGGGGCCAGACAATAAAAATCTTTCTTTGAGTTTTCGTAAATTTCTTGCAACTTTCTGACCTTCATTATAGATACTAGATCTTTTTCGAGTTCATTTTTTAGATCCCGAAGCAAGAGTGCGATTTTCTTTCCGCATTCTGTTAACCTTAATACTCTTGTCCTACCTTCCAATTTACTCTCAATTATGCAGTTTTTTTCAAATTCTCCGATAACCCTCGAAATATGGCTATAAGGCGAATTCAAGATGTTAGAAATCTGAAGAGGATACACCTTCTCTCCCCTTTCCTCCGCCTCTAGGATATTAAGCAGGATTTCCACTGTTTTCTCATGAAGGAAAAGTTTGGACAGCATCCCGACCACACATTCTCAAAAACGATAGGTATTTTAAGCTTATTACAAAACACTTTGCAAGTGAACATGAAAATTAGGAATGAATTATCATAAAATTTAATAAAATTTAAAACCTGAAACAAGATAAAACTTCATCGTTGAAGATTGTTCAAAATTTGTATGAAATTGTTCAATAAACCCTCAGAGCCCATAAAGTTCTCTGTTGAGCCATGGAATGAGAGCCATTGTTACCGCAATTCTGGAAAGTTCAGTTCTAGAAATTGCTCCTTTACTCAGGTAGTGTACGGCACCGAATTTCCAGCCAAGTTTCTCAATTCCTGAGATCTTCTCCATTGTTTTCCCTACTTCTATCCCCATCAAAGCGTTATCCACGACTATTCTGGGATATTCAAACCCAGGACCAAAACCTACTGTGAACTTCTCGCCATTATAGATCACCGCGACCTGAAAATCCATGAAGCCTGTCAGCGTGTGCTTTGTACTAATTAAACCCGCCTCTATTCCCACCGAAAAATCGAATTCATCCGAATAAACCTTTAAAGCTCTCTCTATTGCACCAGCCAGCGTATCCTCGTTGAAGGGCTGCTTGAACTTAGTTTCCACTTCCATTCCAATAACTTCGACGTCTTCAAAAAACTGCTGAAAGGCTAATCTTGTACCCTCAATCTTCGTGGGATTTTTCGATCCAACTACGACCTTCATACCTTCACCCGATCGAAAAGAATGTATTTGCCCATGTAAGCAATTAAAAGCTTTTTCCTTACGCTGTTCGACAATCTTACCGCCCTAGCCAAGTCTCTCGGAGTTATTTCCGAGTTCACAATTAAAACCAAAAACTCAGAATGCGGAAGATCTTCTGCTGACTCTACCTTCCTGTAAACTCTGAAGTCACTACCGAATTTAAATCCAGTTTTCACCACGAATTTTTTCTCCTTCAGGTCCTTATACACCCTATACCGATCTTCAAAGCCTTCAGAATTTTTTATAGCCTCAAATAGCTTTCCAGGAGAGTCGAGCTCAAGGAGACCATTTTCGAACAGATAAAGGCTCTCAATTAAAGATAGCACAACGATGCCTCCAATTTCGCTTCCATAGAAATACTTCCTGAAAATCTCCACGTTTTCTGTAATTACCCGGTCTTTTAACAAAATCCCACGAATTTTTGGAAGTACCTCCGTCTGCTCTCCTTTTAGATCAGGCTTTGAAGCAAGGTAATACGTGATCTCGCTTTCCTCGTCGACTATAGCTAAAACTATCTCCCCTGTTCTGTGAATCTTCTCTAACAGCTCCTTAAAACTTATGACATTTTTCTCAGAAATCGGATAAAAGACCTTCTTTGAGATGATAACATCTTCTTGAGGCTTCGCTCTGTACCCTCTACGCCTGAGATCTTCATAGACAAAGTAATACTCGGGAAAAGACTTCACCCTTTCCTCAACCCAACTTCTAAGCTCTTCCATCTCAGCGAAGAATGCTTTTCTGTTCATCTGAAGATAAAAAGCCTCCACAGGGTGAAGGTAGATCTTGTCCCCTTTCTTGAAACCAAAACCCTGCCTCTCGATATCTGCGGTTGCATTCAGCTCCGCAAAGTCCTCCAAGAGCCTACCCCTCAAGCTCGACCCCATAAAGCTTCTCTATGTTCTCCTTACAGATTTTGTATATGAAATCTTCGTCAAAGCCGTGGCGAAGCAGCTCCTTAACCTTCTTTGGAACAGTCTTCGGTCCAAGAACAGCTCCTGGACGCTTTGGATCATCTATGTAATCCGTTTCGACCACAAAACGTGGACCCTCTTTTGCTGCCGCGAGAACGTTCTCGTTTCCCGCGAGTACTGAAGGGAATATTCCAATTTCCTCGAACTCCCTGACTTTTGGTGGAGAAAAGTGCTTCACAACCTTTTCCCTTTTGAGCCCAACTTCATCGGCGATTTTGGCAATTTCCATCCCCATCTCCTTGTTGTAGCTTTCAGTGTGGAGCTGAACCGCGCATCCTACCTCTCTGGCGACCTCAAACGCATGCCTCATTACCTCGTTGCTCAGCCTCCATACGTGACTATCGACCCGGTAATGCGGCCTGCCGCTTTTTATCGCAATAGCCTCCCCTTTGGCAACATATTCACCGGCTATATCCAATGCCTCCTTCATGATCTCGGCAGCTCTTTCAAACCCGAGTCTCGGGCCAAGGATTGTGATCTCCGCCGGGTGAACCCCGAGAACCGCGTAAGCCTTGACAATCCTGTTGGCCTTCCTTACCATGCTTATATGTTCTTCGAAAATTCTGACGAAATCCTTCCCTGTTTTCGGGTTAACGTCGTAGTGATGGGCTAGAAGCGATACCAAAAGAACGTGAGTGCCTCCTGCTTCTTTGAACTGCTCAATGGCTTCAAGCTTAAGATGCTTATAGATGTGCATGTGAGTGTCTGTAATTATCATAAAAGGAAACCATTTCCTATATTTTTAACTTACGTTGC
>CAYSRI010000132.1:0-280 GCA_964433405.1 uncultured archaeon
ACTTCTCGCTGTAGAAGAAGTGTTCAAGAACTCAAAAAAGGGAGAAAGAGCTTCAACTGAAGAGCTCCAAAAGGTCTTCGGAACCACAAATCCTAGAGAGATAGCCAGAATTATAATAATGGAAGGAGAAGTCCAAATAACCGCAGAACAGAGAAAAGAAATGCTTGAGGCGAAAAAGAGGCAAATAATTACCTTTATAAGCAGAAATTCAATAGATCCTAGGACGAATGCCCCTCATCCACCTGCAAGAATTGAAAGAGCTCTTGAAGAAGCCAGAGTG
>CAYSRI010000132.1:354-4225 GCA_964433405.1 uncultured archaeon
AACCCGTCGAGGCGCAGATTAAGGATATTGTCAAGGCCTTGAATCCTATCTTGCCTTTAAAATTTGAAGAAATGGAGATAGCGATAAAAATACCACCAGAATATACTGGAAAAGCAATATCGGCACTTTACAACTTTGGAGGAGTTTCGAAAGAGGAGTGGCAGAAGGACGGTAGCTGGATCTGTGTCATGAGAATCCCCTCTGGAATGTACGGAGAGCTGATGGATCTACTAGGAAGGATAAGCAAGGGAGAAGCGTTGACTAAGATTTTGAGGAGGATAGGATGAGAAAAATCGTGCTGCCGGGAGACTTTCTGGCTTCAAATCCAAAATTGGCTGGTTATGGGACGTACGTTGAAGGAGACAAGGTCTATGCGAGAATAATTGGAATCTATGAGCAGACTGATAACTCCATTAGAGTTATTCCGCTGAAAGGAAAGTATAACCCTTCTGCGGGAGACACCATTATCGGTATAGTTAGAGAAGTTGTCTCAAATGGCTGGAATGTCGATATTAATTCCCCATATCAGGCTTTTCTACCTGTAAGCGAGAATCCTGAGGCTAAACCTGGAAAAAAACTGAACGAGGTTCTTGACATTGGTGATGCGATTATTGCTAAAGTAATGAGTATAGACCCAAGAATGAGAGTCACAATTACGATGAAGGATAAAATTTGCAGAGCAATAAGATTCGGAAGAATAGTTGCCATAAATCCGGCTAGGGTTCCCAGAGTCATAGGAAAAAAAGGCAGCATGATCAAGCTCATTAAGAGCGAGCTTGACGTTCAGATTGTTGTGGGCCAGAATGGTCTGATCTGGTTGAATGGAGACCGGAAGAAGGTTGCAATCGCCGAGGAGGTAATCTACATTATCGAAGAGGAGGCTCATACGGAGGGGCTAACAGACAGAGTTGGAGAATTTATAAGGAGGAGAAAGAATGTCCAGACCTGACAAATTTATTATTGACGGAAAAAGACTAGATGGAAGGCTTCCAGATCAATTAAGACCAATAAAGATTGAAGTGGACGTACTAAAAAGGGCAGATGGTTCATGCTACATAGAAATGGGAAAAAACAAGGTCGTAGCGGCAGTTTATGGTCCGAGAGAGGCATTTCCAAGACACATTCAGGATCCAAGCAAAGTAGTGGTACGTTATCGCTACAACATGGCTCCTTTCAGCGTTGAAGAACGCAAGCGGCCCGGGCCAGACAGGAGGAGCATCGAAATCTCAAAAGTAAGCAAAGAAGCCTTCGAAGCGATCATAATGAAAGAGCTATTCCCAAGAAGCGTTGTAGACATCTTTGTTGAAGTTCTCCAGGCAGATGCTGGAAGCAGAACTGCATGCATAAATGCAGCGAGTGTGGCATTGGTCGATGCTGGAATCCCTATGAAGGGAATGTTGACTTCTGTTGCTGTTGCAAAAGTTGACGGCGTATTGGTCTTAGACCCGATGAAAGAAGAAGACAACTTTGGAGAAGCAGATATGCCTTTTGCATTCCTGATTCGTGGCGGAAAGATAGAGTCCGTTGCTCTACTCCAGATGGACGGCAGAATGACCAGAGCAGAGATAAAAGAGGCGCTAAATTTGGCTAAAAAGGGTGCTATGGAGATCTACAACCTGCAAAGAGAGGCTATACTTAAGCAGTTTGTCGAGGAGGGAGAAGAGAATGCCTGAAGATATACTGGTCGATATAAAAAGGGATTACGTTCTTTCGAAGCTAAAAGATGGTGAGCGAATTGATGGAAGGAAGTTTGATGAGTTCAGAAAAGTCGAAATAAAAACAGGAATTATTGAGAAAGCTGAAGGATCGGCCTTGGTCAAGCTCGGAAATACTCAAGTCATCGTTGGAATCAAAATGCAACCCGGTGAACCTTTTCCCGATACGCCTGATAAAGGGATCATAATTGTAAATGCCGAACTTGTTCCGCTGGCTTCTCCAACCTTCGAACCCGGACCACCCGATGAGACCTCAATTGAGCTAGCAAGAGTTGTAGATCGTGGAATAAGAGAAAGTGAAGCGGTAGATCTGTCAAAACTCTGCATAGAGGCTGGAAAGAACGTTTGGATGGTTTTTGTGGACATACACGCTCTTGATGATGACGGAAATTTGCTTGACGCATCTGCAATTGCTTCGATAGCAGCGTTGATGAACACAAAAGTTCCAGCAAGCAGATTTGGATTGGGAGAAGATTTTGATTTGCCAATAAACGATTTTCCGATTTCTGTAACTTCCTTGGTAGTCGGAGACAAGTTTTTGGTCGATCCCTCCAGGGACGAGCTTAGCATCGGCAATACAACGCTGACCATAACGGTTGACAGGAACGATAACATAGTCGCAATGCAGAAGAGTGGAGATTACTTGCTAAGCGAGAGCCTCCTAGATCAAATAGTTGAGACTAGTATTGGAGTTTCCAAAAAACTCAGAGAAAATCTGTTGGTGCAACTTTCAAAGTCCTGAAAGGATTTCGTCGATATTTTTTATTTCCTCTTCTATCTTCGCAATTGCAGCACTGCAGTCTAAATACTGTAGCTCGCTTTGACACTGAGGACAAACAAAGTTTAAAGATATTGCTTCGTCATAGCTGACTTTAACGCACATGTTCGGACATATATAGTGGATTGCGTTTTTCTCAGCTTCAAGCTTCCTCAAAAGCTTCTCTTTTGTCTTTTCAAGCTCTCTCTTCAGAATTAAGTTGGCCTTGTCATAATTAAGTTTCCAGTAATATTCCATCCATCCAGTCTCATCATCCTTTTTCCTGCGATACTCCGCAAGCCCCAGTTCATACATGGCAAAAAGTGCTTTTCTAATTTCGTTAATCTCGACTCCTAATTCGAGCGCTAGCTGATCATCCGTGAACTCTTCTTTTATGCCCAGCGAGTATAAAATTGCCCCTATTTCCCCGGCAACCCTTGAAATCAGCTCACCAATGAGATCTTCTCCCTTAGTCAATACTTTCACATAACTAATTTTATCTTCCGATTATTTTAAGGTTACGTGTGCTACTGTTTTTAGTCACCTGATGAAATGGAAACAAAACTTTGAAGGTCAAAGAGACCGAGATATCGATTAACACCAAGTTTTTAAATACAAACTAATCACTCTTACACCATGAAAGAAGTACCGCTTCCAGAGATCAATATAGGTCTTGTCGGTCACGTTGATCACGGTAAAACTACTCTTGTAGCTGCATTAAGCGGAGTTTGGACAGACCGGCATAGTGAGGAAATAAAGAGGGGAATATCCATAAAGCTCGGTTACGCCGACGCAACATTCAGAAAGTGTCCAGAATGCAATGGTGTCGAGGCTTTCACGACAGAACCCGTATGCCCTATCCATGGTGTCGAAACAGAGATACTTAGAACCGTCAGTTTTGTCGACAGCCCAGGACATGAAATGCTTATGGCTACTATGCTCAGCGGTGCTGCAATAATGGATGGTGCTGTCCTAGTAATCGCTGCGAACGAAAAATGTCCAAGACCCCAGACTAGGGAACATCTCTACGCTCTTGAGATAATCGGAGTTAAGAGAATCGTTATCGCTCAGAACAAGATCGATATAGTCCCAAAAGAGAGGATTTTGGAGAATTACAGGGAAATAAAAGAATTCGTTAAAGGAACTATTGCAGAGAATGCACCAATTATCCCCCTCTCCGCACAGCAGAAAGTGAATGTCGACGCTCTTATTAAAGCGATCGAGGAAACAATTCCGACTCCCAAGAGAGATCTTAATTCTCCGCCATTGATGCAAATAGCAAGGAGTTTCGACGTTAACAGGCCCAAAACAAAACCCGAGAATCTGGTGGGCGGGGTTGTTGGCGGTTTTTTGGGGGGGTGGTCCTGGCGTTTTGTTGGATTTTGTTGTTTGTGTTGTT
>CAYSRI010000133.1:0-2041 GCA_964433405.1 uncultured archaeon
TCAGCCACTTCTCCTCAACCTCCAAGGCCTTGTATTCCTTTTCCATGCTCAGCCATTGATGTTTTGCATATATTTTTTGCTCTTGAGAATTTCAGTTCCCTTCAAGCTCTCTCAAGAGCTCCTTTACTCTTTCTTCTATCTCCATAAAAACTCTCTCATAAACCTCTTCGCTTTTTCCAACTGGATCTTCAATGTTCCATTTCAAAAGTCTTTTGTGAGAAAGCACTATACATAAACTCTCCTCGCAAACGGTTATGATTGAGTCGTAATCCCCAAGATCGACATCTTTCAAACTTTTTGGTTTGTCTTTTACAATTAATCCTCTCTTTTCCAAAATCTCTTTTACCTTTTCGTCGATCTTTTCAGCCCTTTCAATTCCTGCGCTCTCCGCCTTATGATTTTTTGACATGCTGTTGAATATTGCCTCAGCAATAATGCTTCTTGCAGTGTTTCGGATGCAAACGAATAGAACCTTTTTACCCATTTTACTTTTTCGATATGCGTATATATAAATGCATTGTGATGGTTCTGACCAAAACAGAATAAGATTTTTATTTTATTATTAGACAACTTGGAATATGAAACCGAAGGAAATTGCAGATGGTGTTTTTTGGGTCGGCGCCCTGGATTGGGAAGAGAGGGATTTCCACAATTTTCAAACGTTTCGAGGTCTTACTTACAATTCCTACTTGATTTTAGACGACAAGAAAGTTGTAATAGATGCAGTAAAGCACAAATTCGTTTCAGAACAACTTGAGAGAATTTCAAGGCTTGTGGATCCAAAGGAAATTGAATACGTGATAGTGAATCACATCGAACCTGATCACGCAAGCGGTCTTGCTGATCTTTTGAGAGTTGCAAAAAACGCAACCGTTATATGTTCCCAAAAAGGAAAAGAAGGTCTTTGCAAATTTTTTGAATGCAAGGACTGGAATTTCATGGTTGTGAAAAATGGAGATACACTCAAGATCGGCAAGAGAACGCTGATGTTTCTTGACATGACCATGCTCCACTGGCCTGACAGCATCGCAACCTACATAGTCGAGGACAAAATCCTATTCTCCAACGACGCATTTGGGCAGCACGTTGCGAGCGAGGAGAGATTCGCAGAAGATCTCGGCGTCGAAGAAGCTTTGAATTGGGCCAAGCTTTACTATGCGAACATCCTGATGCCCCTAGCCACGCTAATAAAAAAGAAGCTTGAAGAACTAAAGGGCGTGGAAGTGAAGCTTATAGCCCCAAGCCATGGAGTTGCATGGAGAAATCCAAAGGTCATTATCGAAAGTTATGCGAAGTGGGCTGAATTCAAGGCAGAGAACAAGGTCGTTGTTGTTTACGATACGATGTGGGGTTCCACGGAAAAACTTGCAAAAGCGATCGCTGAAGGTGCTTCAAATAATGCGAAGGTAAGGCTTTTCCATGTTCGAAAGGATTCTTGGACCGAAATCGTTACAGAAATTCTTGACGCAAAAGCTGTGGCTGTCGGAGCGCCAACGATCCACAATTCCATCTTCCCACCAGTTGCAGGATTTCTGAGCTATCTCAAAAGCCTGAAGCCCAAGAACAAGAAGGCTCTAGCTTTTGGTTCCTACGGCTGGAACGGCGTTGCAGTTAAGGAGATGGCTAAGGTACTGGAAGAACTGGGCTTTGAGACTCAGCAATTCGCTGTCAAGTTCAGGCCAACGAAGGAAGAACTTCAAAAAGCATACGAGCTGGGGGTTGAACTGTCAAAATGATCCTCGGAATCTGCGGCAGTCCGAGAAAAAAAGCAACGGAATACGTTTTAAGTAAAGCTCTGGAGATGCTTTCTGATATGGGCTTTAGGACAGAGTTATTTAGCGTCAGAGGGAAAAATATAGGCTTCTGCCAGCACTGCGACTACTGCCTGAAGCACAAAGAGTGCAAACTTAAGGACGACATGCTGGAGCTCTATTCACTGCTCGAAAGGGCAAAAGGGCTGATTATAGCAACCCCTGTTTACAACGGCGGAGTTAGCGCGCAGACGAAGGCATTAATGGACCGATGCAGAGCATTGGTAGCC
>CAYSRI010000133.1:2070-4201 GCA_964433405.1 uncultured archaeon
ATTTTGACTTCTTCCGCGGCAAAGTGGGAATGGCAATAGCAGTCGGTGGAGACAGAATCGGCGGTCAGGAGCTTGCAATTCAGCAGATAATCACCTTTTATGTACTCAACGGCATAATCCCAGTTAGCGGAGGCTCTTTTGGAGCAAACCTCGGAGCAACTTTCTGGAGCAAAGATTCTCTCGAGGGCGTTATGGAGGACGAAGAAGGATTCAGGAGTTTGAGAAAGACCGTAAAAAGGTTTGCTGAGGTTTTGAAACATTATGAGGGTCGCATGGGGGATAACGGGAAGCGGTGACAGGTTAAGGGAAACAGTTGCAGTGATGAGAAAAATAAAGGAGCTTTATCCAGAGGTCGAAATCAGGGTCTACCTTTCCAGAGCAGGACAGCAGGTTGTTCTCTACTACAAGCTGATGGAGGAACTAAAGGAGAACTTCAGAGTTTGGGTCGAGGTTAATTCAAACGTTCCTTTCCTCGCAGGAATGCTGCAGAGCGGAAAATTTGATTTTCTTTTAATAGCTCCCGCAACCTCTAACACGGTTGCGAAGATCTCGCTTGGAATAGCAGACACTCTGCTAACGAATTCCGCAATAATGGCTCTAAAAGCATTCGTTCCCGTTTACATCATGCCATCCGACTACAAAGAAGGAATCGTTGAAACTGAGTTGCCAGATGGAAAAAAACTAAAGATTAGAGTTCGTAGAGAAGACGTGGAGCACGTGGAAAGGCTTTCGAAGATGGATGGAATCTTCATTCTTGAGAAACCTGAGGATATCTTTTCTGTTTTTGAAAAGCATTTTGGGAAAAAATAAAAGTCAAAATTTCTTTTTTCACTTATCCTCATCATTTGATTACAAAATTCTCGAGGAGCTAAGTTAACTTCAATCTTTCTCCAAGTCTCTCCGTAACTACAAGGAAAGCCGGAACCACCGTGAAAGCTGCTAAAAGGCTCATTGAAATTGAAACCAAAGCCAAAAAGCCAAAATCCCTCATAACCGGAAACGTAGAGAGCATCAAGGCCCCGAAACCGCCCATCATGGCCAATGCAGAGGTCGTGGTCGCCTTTCCAGTGTATTCGATTGCTCTTCTCACCGCCTGAACGGCAGAAACTCTCTGCCTTTCTTCCAAATACCTCTCTGTGATCATGATCGAGAAGTCTATCCCCAAACCAAGGATTATCGAGTTTAGAGCTATCGATACCATCGTCTGCTTAACTCCCGAAATGAACATTACAAGGTTCATGACACCTATAACCGAAGTTATCGCAAGTAACGGGACTATAGCTTTTCTTAAAGATCTGTAGACCAGGAGTAAAACCGCAAGAATCCCAATATAAGCAACCAAGGTCATCGTTGTCTGGCTGTTGATCATTATGCTTCCGAGCTCTGAATAAACTACCGCCTGGCCAGTCAAGTAGTAATCCCCCTCCCACCCGTAGAATTCAATATCTTTGTATAGCGAATTCAGAGTGCCTTTGTACTCCTCGTGAGTGTCTGCTGTAGAGTAGAAGTGAATCGCAAGCAAACTGCCCGAAACATAGCGATTAAGCTGCGCTTCCGGCAAATTTTCAAGGCCCCCATAAGCCCCCACGAGTGAGTTTACTGAATCGTATTTGTAAATGAGCTCCTCCTTGCCCAAAATGTAGTCCGCCAAATCCTTCGATTTCTCCAAAACCCTTGAATCCACGCCATCGGTTTCAAGAACAAGAGTGTAGATCGTCTGACCTCCTGCAAGTTCTTCAAGCTCACTGAATTTCTGAATCGAAGGCAAATTCTGAGGAACGTATTTGTTGTAGTTCGTTTCAAGCTTTATCATCGGCGAAACGTATAACCCGGCCGCAGAGACCACAAGGGCAACAACAAGTATTCCAAAGGGTCTGCTCGCTGTAAGCCCAGAAACCATTTCAAGTGCCTGCTCAAGTCTTGCTTTTTTCTCTTCAGCCTTTTTCTCCTTTCTGGCTTTTCCACGTTCTTCAATTATCTTCAAAAGGGCTGGCAGGAAGGTTATGCTAAGAATGTACGCTATTATGAGCCCCAGCGATGCAATGATTCCGAACCACGACATCGCGGGAATGCCCACTGAAAGCATTGACATGAAACCAACAACAGTTGTGAGGAGAGAGAGTAACAGAGC
>CAYSRI010000134.1:0-4176 GCA_964433405.1 uncultured archaeon
GCAAGTCTCAGAATTGAAAAGGCTAGGAAAAGGGACGCAAATGCAAAAAGGTGAATATCCGTTAGGAACATGACCAGACTTGGCTAAAGGCCAAAAGAATCAGCGTCAGCAAGCGAGTCTAGTTCCGAACCGATTTTACTCCTTTCAGTCTTCGAGGCAATCCATCCGTCGATTCCGTCTGCAATTAAAGCAAGATAAAAAAATGCAAAGCTCTTTTCAAAGTCATAAATGGCATAAGATATAGCAGAAAATCCAAAAAGAGCGTTTAACACTGTCTGAGAGTCTGAAAGGCTAACTTCTCTGAAGATCTTCATTTTTCACCGATACTGTTTCGCCAGATTTGACTTTTTCTCCAACCTTCCTAACGAATCTGTATCCTTCGGGAACCTCAAGTACAACACGGGAGCCGAAGCGTATTATGCCTATTCGATCGCCTTTATTCAGTCTATCCCCCTCTTTAACGTAGCAAACGATTCTCCTAGCGAATATGCCTGCAATCTGGATTACTTTAAAGATCCCGTCATCTGTCTGTATGATTATTTCATTCATCCTCGGATCTTTTATTCTTTTAAATGCCGGCAAAACCTTCCCCTCTCTAAACTCCGTCTTCAAAACTTTCCCGCTAACAGGAGCTCTGTTTACATGGCAGTCAAAGGGAGACATGAAAATTTCCAGCCTACCTTTTTGAATGAAATCGATTTTTCCATCAGCAGGAGATACGACTCCCTCTCCTATTTTCCTCTCTGGGTCTCTGAAAAAATAAGCCGTGAAGAGCGCGAAGATTAGCAAAATAAAGGCTATTGGTAGATAAATGAAGAGAAATAGTGCTAGAAGGGCCAGGAGTAGGCATAATATCTTCAATCCACCTTTTTCAATCACCCTTAACACCCCTTATCATTTCTTCTTTGAGAGAATAAATTAGTTCCGTAAGCTCAGGCAATACGCGAAAAACCGCATAAGCTATGACCAACAGTGCGAGGAAAGAAAAAGCCTTTGCTATTACATGGTGAGCAATATAAAAGCTTTCTTCGCCGAAAATGGAATAGGCAAAACTTACAGCTACAAATACATTTCTGAAGAGATTCAGGAAGTAAATTACGGGTACAGATATCAAAAATGCTTTCAGCTTTCTTCTTTTATCTGCTTTAATCCCCAGCGTGGCGCCTGTAAAAAGAGCCATGCTCTCTATTGCGGTGCAGGCTAAAATTATCTCGATGGTGGATCCATTCAGTTCTATAATATGTCCCTGAGCTAACATAGGGTACCCCAGCATTCTTCCAAGTGATGCCGAAAGAAAAGCAGTCATCTCAATGATTGCGGAATTTAGTGAGGGGATAAAGACAAAAGGGAAGTAGATTATGCATGCCAATGCAGAAAAGGCTGTTACCTCCCTGAGAGTTTCAGATTTTCTTGATATTATTGCTTTGGCCATCATTCCAAAAAACAATGATCCTAGGCTAAAAATGCAGAAATTCACATAGTCTTGACCCTGAAGGAATTCAAGCGCTTTGATGAGACAGGCAAACGAGAAGAGAAACCATGCAAACACTCCGAAAAGATAATTTTTTCTCAGGACATAAATAAGCATTGGAATTACACTGATTGACGCTACGGACTCTGATAACATTGCATAGTTGCTTTTGAATGAGAATTTTAAGCTTTGCCAAAAATTTTAAAAATCCTGATTTTGGATTAAGTAGGATGGAAAGTGCGAAATTTGTAGAGCTATTGCTAACTGCAGAGATCTTCAACAGATATGAAAAGTTGAATGAAAGTGACATACCAAAGGAAATCAGAAAGGCTCTGTACAACAAGGGAATGCTGAAAAGACCTATTGTTGTAAAAGAAGAAAACGTGATTCGATACGCCGGAAAAATAGCAAACGACCTACCTTTTGTTGATTTCAATCCGATGACCAAGCAGTTCAAAATAACTTCTTTCGAGCTTGCAACTAAATGGCTCGCTTCCAGAGGTTTTGAGCTGATAAAAAGAAATCCTGTGCTTGCATATTACTATGAAAACTTTGATTCCTTGGACGTATCGTATGAGGAAGCCAAAAAGGCAAATCCCCCAGCACATGGGGACAGAGAGTGGCTTTCAAATGTCATTGTGGAGCTTAGTAAAAGCGAAGAAACGAGAGAAATGCTGGATTTGGTCAGAATATTCTCGCCCGAAGAGATAAATATTGAATTTGACTCGATAGCTCTTAATGAAGAGCAGATCCAGGAAGTTCGAAAGATAGAAGTCGCTCTGGCAGAGAAGGAATATCTGAGAAACATCGGACTTGTAGATATAGGCAAGATACTCTTTATCGGACCTCCAGGTACCGGAAAAACTACTACTGCAAGGGCCTTGAGTAAGAAGCTGTATCTGCCCTTGCTTGAGGTCAAGCTGTCGATGATTACTAGCCAGTATCTCGGAGAGACCTCCAAAAACATTGAAAAGGTATTCGAGATAGCGAAAAAGCTCAGCCCATGCATCCTATTCATAGACGAGTTTGACTATGTGGCGAAAATGAGGACCAGCGATGAGCATGCTGCCATAAAAAGGGCAGTGAACACCCTCCTGAAGGCAATAGATGACATAATCCTCGTAAACGATGGAGTGCTGCTGATAGCGGCTACAAATCATCCCTCAATTCTGGACTTGGCTGTCTGGAGAAGATTCGATAAAGTACTTGAATTTCCTGAACCCGAGGAGAGGATAAGAAAGAAGATATTCGAGATATTCCTCGAAAAAATAGAAGGGGATTTCAACATTGATGAGCTCGTTAAAGGAACCGATGGATTTACCGGAGCTGACATTAAGCTTGTTGTTAGAGAAGCAGTACTTAAAGCTCTTCTTGAAGGTCGCAAGAGGCTTACACAGGCGGATTTGATTTTTGCAATCGAGGATATAAAGAGTCGATTTAAGATCAGAACCCAAGAAACATGATAATCCAGCTGCTTGGCACAGGAGATTCACCGGGAACACCTGTGCTGAACTGTCACTGCAAAACATGTGAGGATGCTAGGAAGAATGGATGGGAAAGAAAGAGATTTTCGATACTCGTTAAAAACGCTGGAAAGGTGATATTGATAGATACATCTCCAGATCTCCGAAGGCAGTTGCTTGACAATGGAATCGAAAAAGTCGATGCAGTGATATGGACTCATCCCCATTTCGATCACTTCGGCGGCTTTAGTGAATTCTACAGGGTTCAAAGCAATGTTGATGTTTACACTACGCCTCAGATCCATGAAAACATCGGAAAGTATATGCACTTTCTGAGCTACAAAAAGAGGGAAGTGAACATTTTCGAAAGATTCCCTATTTCGGACATATATTTTACCCTATTCCCAGTAAATCATCCCCCTGTAGATGCAGTAGGGGTTAAGATCGAATGGAATGGCTACAAAATAGTCGTAACAGGTGATACAAATATCGAGATCCCTGAAACGAGCATCGAAGAAATGCTCAAGCCAGATCTTTTTATAGTAGATGCGATCGCTCCTAGCGGAAAGTTTAAAAAGCACATGAATGCCAAGGAGGCTTTATCTCTAGCTGAGAGGGTCGAGGCAAAAAAGGTAGTTCTAACTCACATGGGTCACTTTTTCCCACCCCCAAAAGTAGCAATAAAGTATTATCCGGTTGGTGAAGATTACCAGACCTTTACTTTTGGTGAGGGGACATTAGATGAATTCCTTGGGGATTGATATAGGCGGAGCAAACCTAAAAGTCTCAGATGGGAATAATAACAGAATAATCTACTTCCCGATGTGGAAAAGAGCTCCAGAGCTGAAAAATAAACTAAAAGAGATTTCTAAAGAGTTCGGAGCAGAAAAGGCAGGGGTTGTTATTACTGCAGAGCTTGCAGATGTTTTTAAAAGCAAAAAAGATGGGATAGAATACATTTCTAGAGTCTGCAAGGAATCTTTTAAGGATGTTTATTTCTTAGACGTGGATGGTCACATAGTTAAGGAAATAGATGATCCAATGAAGTTCTGTGCAAGCAACTGGATGGCTTCGATCTCTTTTCTGTTGAGTGAGGGCTTTAAGGACTTCTTGTTTGTTGATATGGGGTCAACAACCACCGACCTGATCCCTGTAAAGGAAAAGGCTTTGGCAGGAAAAACAGACTTTGAAAGGCTTCGGAGGAAAGAACTCATTTACATGGGGGTACTCAGAACCCCTGTA
>CAYSRI010000135.1:0-1115 GCA_964433405.1 uncultured archaeon
GGAGGTTGGAGGATGAGGATAGTTCCTGATACCAGTATTATAGTAGCAGGTGGAATTTCGAAAATATTAGAGGAGGGAAAAATAGAGGAGTACCCATTTACAGGAGTTGTCATTGCGGAACAGATAGATGAAATAATAATTCCTGAAGCAGTGGTTGCAGAACTTGAAGCCCAGGCAAATTTTGGACGGATAAGCGGATTTAGGGGACTTGCAGAGATTGAAAAGATAGTTCGTATTGCAAAGGAAAAGAACATAATGGTCGAATTTACGGGCAGAAGACCGAGCATTGACGAGATAAAGCTTGCAAAGGGCGGTGAAATAGACAGCATGATAAGGGAGATAGCGAAATCAACAAACGCAGTTCTGATAACCTCCGATAGAGTTCAGAGTCTAATCGCCAGAGCTAAGGGAATTGAGACAATATACGTAAAACCGAAGATTATAAAACCGGAAGAAACCAAGATCATGACTTTCTTCACCCCAGACACAGCCAGTGTTCACCTTCGGGAGGGGGTTCCGCCATACGCCAAGAGGGGGAAGATCGGGGCATTAAAGTTGGTTAAGCTGAGGGATGAGCCTATTAGTTACGAAGAGCTCTCCGAGATAGCTGACGAAATAATAGAGGCGGCGAAGCAGGATGAGGAGAGCAGCATAGAGATCGAACGCAAGGGAGCAACAGTAGTTCAGCTCAGAGACGTCAGGATTGCAATTGCGGAAAGACCCTTTGCTGATAGAATGGAGATAACAGCAGTCAGGCCAATAGCAAAGGTTAGCATAGATGAATACGGAGTCAGCGAGGAGCTTAAAAAGAGAATAGTAGAGAGACAGCGGGGAATTCTGATCGCTGGTCCCCCAGGGGCTGGAAAGTCGACCTTTGCTGCGAGTGTAGCAAACTATCTGCTTGATCACGGTTACGTCGTTAAGACGATGGAAAGTCCAAGGGATTTAATGGTCAGGGATGAGATAACTCAGTACGCACCGCTTGAGGGGGACATGACTTTAACTTCAGACATTCTTTTACTTGTTCGCCCAGATTACACGATATATGACGAGCTCAGGAAAACTTCCGACTTCCAGGTTTTTGCAGACATGCGTCTTGCGGGAGTTGGGATGAT
>CAYSRI010000135.1:1125-4174 GCA_964433405.1 uncultured archaeon
TAACACATGCAACTAGGGCAATCGATGCTGTTCAGAGGATGATCGGTAGGGTGGAGCTCGGAATAATCCCTCAAGTTGTTGATACTGTGATCTTTATCGAGGCTGGGAAGATCTCAAAGGTATACGAGCTAGACTTTACTGTAAAGGTTCCTTCGGGCATGTTTGAGGCAGATCTTGCGAGGCCTGTGATAGAGGTGAAGGATTTCGAGAGCAAAAGAGTTGAATTCGAGATTTACACTTTTGGAGAGCAAGTTGTCGTGATGCCTGTTCAGAGCGATGAAAGGCTGAAGAAGGCTGTGGAGGAAAAGATTTCCCAGTTTTTGGATGACTTTGAGGTTGTGGTTTCCGGAAGAAGGGCAGTGGTCAAGGTTCCAGAAAGTCAGATCCCAAAGCTTCTGGGAAAGAAGGGGAAGAGGATAAAGAGGCTTGAAGACGAGCTGAAGGTGTCAATAGACCTGATACCGAAGGGTTTGGAGCTCAAAGAGGCCAGAATCGAGGAAACGGACAAGCACTACATTATCTTTGCAGAGGGACTTGAAGGAAGAACAGTTGAGGTTTACGCTGACGATGAGTACCTGTTCTCGGCACTAGTTAGCAGTAAAGGAGTAATAAAGGTTAGGAAGGACAAAGAGGCTGGGAAAAGCTTGAAGATCGCGAGAGCTAAAAATGCAAAAATAACGCTGAAGGTGGTCGATTGAGGTATATCTTTGCAATCATCTTTCTCTTTGCAAACATATTTGCTGTTCTTTCGATAAGAAGCTACGAATCTGCGGGCATGGTTGTATTCGAAAACCCAGGTGATGTTTCAAATTCTCTGCTTTATTTTGCCTTAATTCTTTTCTTTACAGCCTTGGTTCTTCTGCTAGCAAGATCCCAGAGGTTTTTGGCAGGGCTTATATATGCCCTCACGTTTGTGTCGATCTTTTACGTTCTCGTTCCCTTCTTAGACATCTATGCCCTAATTTTGGCAGTTATAATAATTGTAGCTTTGGTAAAAAAACCTCACTGGATTATAATAGACATCTCAGCTTTTCTTCTTGCTGTAGGAATTGCGACGATGTTCGGTATAAGCCTTGAGCCTTTGCCCGTCATTGTCTTGCTCGCAATTCTTGCAGCCTACGATGCGATTTCTGTTTACAAGACGAAGCACATGGTAAGCTTGGCAGATTCGGTAACGAGAATCAACGCGCCTATGGTCTTCATAATCCCCAGGGGACAGGAAAAAATGCTGATGGGGGTAGGTGACGTCGTAATTCCAGGTATTCTGGCTGTTTCGGCGCAGAGATTTACTTCTTCTTTTGAAATCGGTTTCATAAAGCTTTCAGCGTTACTCACCATCTTAGGTGGTTTTTTAGGTTTAATGCTGCTTTTGTATCTAGTAGAGAAAAGGAAGGGAGCTCATGCGGGTCTCCCGTTCATAAATACTGGAGCTGTTTTGGGATTTCTTATTGCACAAATCTTCTGACTAGGTCCCCTCCTGAACCATTCTTGCCTCTTCCAGCAATATTTCGGCCCTTTTTCCGATAATTTCTCTTACCTTGCTTGGTTTCGATAACAGGTCTTTGCAGAAAGCAAGGTCCTCCTTCAGCAGGAGTTCTATTTCGAAATCCTTCAAACTGAGGATGGTAATCGGATAGAGCTTTTTTGATTCAAGCATGAATTCTATCCCCTCATTTTCTGGATATCTCCAGCCTGTTAACAGCAAACCCCTGCAGTTGGCATACTTTACAGCTTCGCTCGAAAACTTTGTATTCGTAAATATCCACATACCATCAAATTCCTTTCCGGATTCTGTTATGTCAACAAAACGTGCATAGGAGTATAATACTTCTTTAAGCCCGGTGTATACGGAGGTGTTGTGAAACTTGCACTCCACTAGGAATCTCTTATCTTTCTCCGCTATCACGTCTATTTCGTGAAGAGCGCATTTGCCCTCGATCATCTGGTTTGTGACTGTTCTGTATCCAACTTCTCTTAGCAGGGAGGAGACAAATTTCTCGAATCTGTAACCCGCCGGCCCAAGGCGGAGAAGAGATGATTTCAGGCTATAAACTGCTGAAACTCTTTTTGAGTACTTTCCAACAATTTCAAGGGCAATTTGAAGAACCTTATCCGTTTCTATCCCATCATAAATTTTCTTTTCCACTTCATCTGCAACAGCTTCTGCCTTCTCCCTGCTCAAACCTGCTCTCATCAGCGTTCCTACTATTTTATCCCTGCTGAACTCCTCAAGCCTACCATCCCTTTTTCTGACGAGCATGGCTAAAATCGCACCTCTTCGAACGGTCCCCCCTCTTTAAGAGTCAGAAGATATAGCAAGTAACTGAGTTTATTCAGCCAGTCTACCGAATTTTCCGAAGCAAGCCCGTTTCGGTAAAGAGTAACTGCTCTTCTTTCAGCCCTTCTGACAACGGCCCTTGCAACGCTCAGAACTGCGGTGGCGGGATCCTTTTCTAGGATAACAAAGCTTTTGATTTTGGGGGTTCTCTCTTCAATTTCCTTTATCTTGGATTTTATCCAGTCTACTTCAGATGAGTCGACTTTTCTGCCACCAGCAAATTCTTCGCCTATCCTGAAAATTTTCTTCTGAATCTCTTGAAGTATGTTCCTGACTTCATTATCCCTCGAAAAGACCTTTGCAAGCCCTATGAAGGCGTTTGCCTCGTCAATTGCTCCCAAACATTCCGCTACAACTGAATCTTTAAACACTGAGCCACTTAGAGTTTTTGTTACTCCAAAACTCATTCAAATCACTTCCTTACTCTCAAAAGGAATTGTCAGCTTTGTTAAAAAAACCTTTTCTTTTACTTTTGAATTTCTGCTCGATTGCAGCAATTTCAAGATATTGTAGTCGAGTGAACTACTTCTCGCTCAAGCGAGGGCTCCTATCTTTATTGGGAAAACTTGTCCTTCGATCACTTTCCGATAAGGAATTACGAAGGAGCATAGGTTCTCTCTACAAGCATTCGGCTCACATCCTCACATCAAGTATGTTGGGGGGCATTGTGGTTTCTATCTGCTTCCCAACCATCTGCTGCATCATTTTTGG
>CAYSRI010000136.1:0-647 GCA_964433405.1 uncultured archaeon
CCTAGGTAAGGAAGTTAGCGATAGAATCGTCGAATGTGCAAAAGGGGTTTTAAAGGTCGTCAAGAAAAATGTTTACCTCAACTTCATCATTGATGTAACTCCGCACTGCGATTGTCATCCGTACAGCGACAACTCCTTGATTTCTGATATCGGAATACTAGCCTCCAAAGATATAGTTTCCATAGACCGGGCTAGCTATGACATATACAAAAATGCTCAACCCATCAGCGATCTCCTCAGGGAGGACAGATTCTGGCAATGGACGGCACCTGAGAGTATGCTCGAGTACGCAGAAGAGTTAGGTTTGGGGGAGCAGAAATACAGACTTACCAAGATTGAGTAGAATGGCATATTATATTTAACGAAAATATTTAAATACATAAGACTTAGCTAGGCTATTTAAATCCAAAACAGCTTTAATTTAGCTCCAACAAATCGATCAAGTCTGAATGTGCCAGAAATTGCAAAAATAGAAAATACGTGAAAAATAACCGAAACCGTAAATTTTTTAAACTAAAGGACTGATATAATCTTAATGGGGGAGTTTGCGGTCGAGCTCGAGGGAGTTTCTAAGAGTTACTCCAATTTCGAAGCAGTGAGAGATATAAATCTTAAAATCCGCAGAGGAGAATTCTTCTCGATCCTTG
>CAYSRI010000136.1:657-3689 GCA_964433405.1 uncultured archaeon
CGGAAAAACAACAATTCTCAGGCTGATAGCAGGGTTGTTATTCCCTGACAAGGGATGTATTAAGCTGATGGGGGAAGACTTTACTTTCGTTCCTGCCTACAAGAGGAATGTCGGAATGGTTTTTCAGGATCTGGCTCTATTTCCTCATTTAAACGTTTTTGAGAACGTAGCCTATGGTTTAAAGGTCAGAAAGACTCCAGAAGGGGAGATAAAGAGAAAGGTGAAAGAATGCCTAGAGATAGTTAATCTCGATCCCGAAAAATTCGGAAAAAGGAAGATTAACCAGCTATCCGGCGGACAGCAACAAAGGGTTGCAATAGCAAGGGCTTTGGCTATAGAACCTTCAGTACTTCTGCTCGATGAACCCCTAGGTTCTCTAGATCTCAAGCTCAGACAGCACATGATGTCAGAGCTAAAGAGAATACAGAAAACCGTTAAAACAACATTTGTGTATGTCACTCATGACCAATCAGAAGCTCTTACAATGTCCGATAAAATTGCAGTTATCAATCAGGGAAGATTAGAACAGATTGGAACGCCTGCTGAAATATACGAGAATCCTGCAACGAAGTTTGTAGCCGATTTTATTGGAGAAATGAACTTCATTCCGGCGGAAGTATACAACGGAGGTGTTATAAGCGAGATCGGATATATGAAGGTTTCAAAGCTTAACGGTGCGAAGAGGGTTATAGTTGCAATAAGACCTGAGAAAATAAAGCTCGGTTGTACAGGCCTGGATAACGTTTACAATGCGGTTATCGAGGAAGTGGCGTATCTCGGAGGATTCCTCTCACTGAAAGCAAGGATAAATGGCATTTGCCTTAAATGTCTGACTTCCTCAGATGTGAGAGTCGAGGAGAATCAGATTGTGGAACTTGGATGGAGAGCGGATGACGCGATAATCTTCGAGGCATGAGACGTTTTCTTGCTCTTCCTTCCTTAATCTATCTCATAATCTTTTTCTACATCCCCTTTTTCATAGTTCTGCTCTATAGCATCGGTTTTCCAGATGTAACATTCAGATACTATCTCGAAATCTTAGATGCTTTATACCTGAAGGTCTTTGTGAACTCTCTAATCCTTGCAGCGATAACAACAGCTTTATGTCTACTATTGGCCTATCTATTAGCCTATTTCATAGCTCTTAAGGCGGGAAAATGGAAAAATTTGCTCTTAATCCTAGTAATTCTGCCTTTCTGGATCAGCTTCTTGCTCCGCACTTATGCGATAATGACGCTTTTGAATCCGCTTGGGCTCATGTTCACCTTCACCGCCGTGGTGGTAGGAATGGTCTATGACTACTTGCCATTTATGGTCCTTCCAATTTATGCCTCTCTCGAGCGAATCGGCAGATCTCATATCGAGGCATCCTATGTTCTGGGTGCAAAACCCGCTGATACTTTCCTCAGAGTGACGCTTCCGCTTTCAAAGCCAGGAATCGTTGCAGGGATAATTCTTGTTTTCACTCCTGCTCTGGGTGAATTTGTTGTGCCTGCAATGCTTGGCGGAACTTATGCGACCATCGGAACGATTACATGGGATTTGTTCCTAAGATACCACAACTGGTGGAAAGGTTCTGCGCTTTCGGTTATATACATGGCAATAGTCCTGATCGCGATTGGTTTTTATATAAGAAAGGCCGGAAAGATTGAACTATGATTCGAGCCTTTGTCTTCTTTGTCTTTCTGTTCCTATATGCACCGATATTCTATGTTGTTGCCTCTTCATTTATCGACAATGGAGAATTAACAGCCAAATGGTTCGCCCAGCTTTTCGAGGATAAAACCGTGGTTAAAGCCTTCTACAACAGTCTTTCACTTGCCCTCCTTACAACTCTGCTCTCTGTGATTTTCGGCACACTTGCTGCTTACGCCTATATGAGGACCGACATGAAATTTGAGTCCCTCTTCTACACTCCTATCGTGATTCCAGAGATCACAGAAGCACTTTCACTGCTTCTTTTCTACAAGCTGATTTCTTTCCCACTCGGATTCTATTCAGTCCTACTCGGACACATAGCATTCAACATCGCGTTTGTGTTCGTAATAGTAAAAGCAAGACTCTCAAGCCATCTTAGATCGATAGAAGAGGCTTCTCTTACCCTTGGAGCAAACGAAATTCAAACTTTCCTAAAAGTCACAATACCAATGGCCATGCCCGGAATCGTAGCTGGATCCCTAATTGCATTCACACTTTCGTGGGATAACTTTGTAAAGACTGTCTTTACAACTGGTCCCGGATTTCAAACAATTCCAATTCTGATTTGGTCGCAGGCTGCGAGAGGCGTTGTGAGCCCGACTCTGAGTGCTCTAACGACTTTGATGCTACTTACGTCCATTCTGCTTGCGTATCTATACGCTAAAATTTCAATCAGAAGAGAGTAAAGTTTTTATTCCAGAATTTTCAAACAAAATCATGGTTGATGAGAGAAGAAGGGATTTTCTAAAAATTGCTGCTGCAGGAATTGCTGGTCTTGCGATTGGAGGTGTTGCAGGATTTATATTCGGAAGTTCTTCGTCCAAACAGCGGATCTTGGAACTTGAAAGTGAAATTGAAAAGATAAGGTCTCAAGGTTCAAAAATTCTTGAGAAGGAGCTTAGAGTTTACAATTGGTCCTATTATATTCGGGAGAGTCTCCTTGATATCTTTTCAGAACAGACAGGGATACCGAAGGATAAGATCGTATATGAAGAGTATGAAGATCCCAACTACGTTTTAGCCAAGCTTGAGGCAGGAGCAACTGGTTATGATGTCGTTATTTTACCGGACTACTGCGTAGATATGGCCAGAAAGAAGAAATTGCTCCGAGAGCTTGACAAAAAGCTGATCCCAAATACAAAGTTTTTGGACGAGAAGTTCCTTAACCTGCCCTACGATCCAGAGGGAAAGTTCAGCTTGGTTTATATGTGGGGTTCCACAGGATTTGCTTGGAGAAGCGATGCCGAGGAAGTTACAACGCTTAAGCAGATCTTCGAGCCAGAATATGGATTTTTGCCAAAGTACAAAAAAAAGATCACAATGCTAGAGGAGGC
>CAYSRI010000136.1:3699-4147 GCA_964433405.1 uncultured archaeon
CCTGCAAAGATTATCTTGGCAAAAAGATGGACGATTGGACTGAAAAAACACTTGGGGAGGTTAAGGAAGTCTTGATCAGGCAAAAGCCATATCTTGCTGCATACGCAGGAACGAATGTTTATTATGAAGGATTGAAAAAAGGTACCATCTACGTGGCCCAAGCTTATAACGGAGATATTGTTAGACTGCGAGAGGAATTCGGCGACGTTAAATATGGTATCCCAGAAGAGGGGGGCACGATATGGACCGACAACCTATGTATTCCAAAGGATGCCAAGAATATTTACGCAGCACATGAGTTCATCAACTTCCTGCTCGATCCTGCAGTTTCTGCAGTGAATTCACAGTTCATAGGATATGCAAATCCCGTGAAGGCTTCCTGGAATTTTATTCCGGATTTAATCGAGGATCCCACTGTATATCCGCCCGAGGATATTCAGAAAAAGAT
>CAYSRI010000137.1:0-4144 GCA_964433405.1 uncultured archaeon
GACCTTATAGTGTGCGCTGAAAGTGAAGAGCAAATAAAAGTCGACGGAGTTCTGAATTGGAAGAGGCATTACACCTGCTAGCTCATTCAACAACCTTTGCAACCATATCTCCCTTTTTTACACCTAAATCCTCTGCAACTGGCTCGCACTTCGCCATCAAAAGAAATGCTATCGGTTTAAATTCAGCATCTGAAAGGCATTCATAATTTGCCATACCTTTTGCCACGATCAGATCAGCCTCTTTCAGCCTTTTCAGAGTTTCTTCTGGTAGTTCTTCAACTATAACTCCGATTGCCCCTTTTCCGTTTGTTAAAATTTCATCGGCCACTTTTTCTATTCCCGCAAGTTTCGCGTCCTCCAAAGTGGCATCATTAAGTATAGGTCTTCCTCTAACGACCACCGTAAGCCTTTTACAGAATTTTTTAAGCTCCTTCATCAGGATTCTGTCAAAAAATATTTCCCCTGCATTGTCCGTCAAGTATACTACATTTTTTGCTAGTTCCGGAATTCGATCGACATGGTCTATAGCAAGTCTCTGGCTTAACTTATTTCTGAAATTCGCCTCAAAATTGTCATCAATTTTGTGCCCTAGAACACCAAAATCAAACTCATTCCCAACTATAGCGCATTTTACAGCAGTCCTCAATGGATCTGTCGATTTTCTAACGATATTTTCTGCAAGCTCTATAACTTTTGAAGAGTTTTCGTTCGCTATTTTTTTCATTTCCAAATAAGGGTCTTCGCTTCCTAAAATCTCGTAGACTCTTCTATGGATTTTGGTTGCTAGATGAGCGTTTATAGGCCTACTTCGGTATTCCTCACTTAAAATTTTCAGCGCTTCATCTACACATTTTGATATCAGCTCCTTGTCTTTGGTCACAAGTTTTGCTTCATAATAAACTCTGTTTAGCAAACAAGAGGGGCATATTGGATGAATCTTCATTTCATATCCTCCGGTCGATTTCTTTCAAAATTCTTGTACCTTCCTCGAATTTCTCCACAGCATCTTTTAGCATTGAAAAGATCTCGGGATGATCTTTTAACTTCTCCATCCACTCTCTGTATTTTTCTATGTGCTCTTCGTTATGCTCGATCCAATGCTCGAGCAATCTCTTAAATCTCTCCATGCTCACAATAGAGTGGTAAGTTTTAAAACTGTTCCTAAACTACTTCTAACCTGATCTCCTCACCTCTGTGGTTGTAACATTTCCAGTCTTTAAGAGTGAAGGGATAGCATACGATGATGTGGTATTTTCCGTACCGGGTGAACAGAAAAAAATCCTCATCGCTTGGCTCACAACAAGGAGATGGATGGCTGTGCACGGTTCCATGGATCTTCATCCCCAGCGGAAGCATTTCGAGATGTATGAGCGCAGAGCTCTCGCCAGCCATAAAGGGGAGAAAAACAAGCTCTTCAATCAAATCCTTTTTCCCCGAAAGAAGAGCAATAAATTCATTCGGGTAGGAATCCTTCGCGATTGCAAGAATCTCTTTCAAAAGCTCACGTGTAATCTTCATAAAAACTCCCTAGGATCCGCAATCTCGCCCTTTATTGCACTTGCGACAGCGGTAGCTGGGGATGAAAGGTAAATAAATGCCTCGGGATTCCCCATCCTTCCTTTAAAGTTTCTGTTCTGAGTTGAAATGCAGATCTCTCCATCAGCAGGAATCCCCTGATGAATTCCAACACAAGCTCCACATCCTGGGGGAAGGATTATGGCTCCGGCTTCTACTAATGTTGAGATTATCCCCCTTTCGATTGCTTTGAGAAGGATCCTTCTACTTGCTGGAGCAACAATAAGTCGGACTCCTTCTTTTACCTTCCTTCCCTTGAGTAACCTGTAGGCAATTTCAAGGTCAGAAAGACGACCGTTTGTGCATGTACCAAGAAAGACCTGATGGACGGGAGTACCAGCAACTTCTTCTACACTAACAACGTTATCAACCGAGTGTGGTTTTGCAACTACAGGCGGCACCTCTTCGGCGTTTATGTATATCTCCCTTTCGTAATTTGCTTCGCTGTCTGCCTTGATAACCCTAAAATCGCTTTCTCTACCCATTTCGGCCAAAAATAATCTTGTCATGTTGTCGCTTTCGAAAAGCCCGACCTTTGCACCGCACTCGATAGCCATATTTGAAATCGTGAGCATCTCTTCGACGTTCATTTTTTCCACACAATCACCATGGAATTCAAGGGCTTTATAGTCAGCTCCGTCCGCTCGATTTTACCGATCAGATAAAGCATCAGATCCTTAGCATAAACACCTTTTGACATTTTACCACTGTAAATGACCATTATACTCTCAGGAACTCTGAACCAGTTCTTACCTAGGGCCATGGCTACAGCGATGTCTGTAGAACCCATTCCGGTTGCAAAAGCCCCCAAAGCTCCATAAGTGCAGGTATGACTGTCGGCTCCAACAACAAGCATTCCGGGCTTTACAAACTTTTCAACCATTAACTGATGAATTATTCCTTCCCCCGGAGGGTTAAAATCAGATCCAAATTGCTTAGCAAACTCGTATATAAACTTTTGATCGTTGCTGAGCTCTCTTCTTGGCGAAGGGGCAGCATGATCTATGAAAAAATGTGCTTTTTCTACAGCCCTGTATATCCCAATCTCTTTCAGCTGCCTAATCGCCAAAGGGGCTGTGCCGTCTTGAAGGGCTATCTGGTCAATTTGAGCTACAACAATGTCACCTGCGTATACATCCTTTCCAGATTTTTCACTAAGTATCTTTTCAGCAAGTGTCTTCATCCCCACACCTCTCGAGTCATAACTTCTCGTGGGATTAAAATAAGTTGCTCAATTCGATTTTTTAGGCTTTAATAGCGCAACGTAGTGAAAGGGGAGCTCAATGCTCTTTAAAATCTCAAATCCTCTGCAAATTTCCAATATCTCATCGAGAGATATCCTTTTATCCAGTGACGGACCAAAATCGCTCTGAACTTTTTTCCATTCCGCAACGAGTACGAAGTCCGCCCTTTTTGCCCAAGATAGATAATCTTTCGGGTTCTCCATTTCATGGAGAACGTTCGAAAAAACAACGAGGTCGATTCTAAAATCGATTTTGGGGGGTTTGGCAGCAACGATGATACCAACATTCCTTATTCCTTTCTTTTTAAGTTTTTCGTAAAGTTTTTCGGCTATTTTATGGCTTATCTCAATTGCATAGACTTTTTTAAAAATTTTCGAAAGGGGAATCGTAAGATAACCTGTTCCGGCGCCTACGTCGAAAGCTACGTTCTTCTTCATCTCCCCTATTCCTTCAATTGCCTCCAAGACTTTTTCCGCTGGAAAGAACTTTCTTCTTTGAGTAGATTCAAGCTCACCTGCGAGTTCCGACCATCGAAGCATGAGAAAGCTATTTTTATATGCTTAAAATTTTTCCGTCTTGATTTGGTACTCCTCTGCGCTTAATTCTGGAGATAGTTGCTTCCTAAGATTCGTTAACTAACCCTCGCTTATGCAAGAAGCTTCCCGCCTCACTGAGAGGTTCTACCTCTACGGGCCTTCGGCGCGCAGCCCGACCTCAAGTATGTTTAAGGAGGCATTGTAGTCTATTTCCGCATCCCACCTCCCCTGCTATATCCCCTCTCGCCCTTCAAGGTAAGTCAGCTTAGCAACCAGTCCACTTTAGAATCAAAGGGTACACTATGCCCCCGCCGGGAATTGAACCCGGGTCTAGGAGTCCGCAGCCCCTAAGGATATCCGCTACCCCACGGGGGCAGTTTAATTGTTATCCCAGAGATAAATAACTTATCTACTCTCCCACAAAATTTGATATACAACTCAGGAGACTATTTTCTATAATGCTCTGGACAGAAAAATACAGGCCAAAAAATTTGGATGAGGTAGTCGCAAACAAGGAGGTAATCTCAAAAGTCTTAGAATGGGCTAAAAAGTGGCAGACTGGACCGTGGAAGCCTTTGCTCCTAGCAGGGCCTCCCGGAATTGGAAAAACCTCTCTAGCCATAGCTCTTGCGAACACCATGAAGTGGGAGTACGTTGAAATGAATGCAAGCGACCAGAGAAACTGGCAGATAATAAACAAAATAGTGGGGGAAGGGGCTTTTAACGAGACGATAAGTGACGAGGGTGAGTTTCTGTCATCTAAATCTGGAAGATTGAAGCTAATAATAC
>CAYSRI010000138.1:0-741 GCA_964433405.1 uncultured archaeon
TCAATGGAGAATGGGTGTTTGAGGAGTTTAGATACATGACAAAGCTAGGTGAGATCAGGTGGGTTTCGGGACTTATAAGACCGATAAAGAAAGATGGCGAAACTTACGTTGTCGGAAGCTTGACGGATATCACTGAAATGAAGGAGTTGAATAGTAGGCTTGAAGAAAGCGAGGCATTTTACAGGGAGTTAATAGAGGGGTCTGCAGCTCCAATGTACATTGTCCAGAATGGCAAATTCGTTTTTATCAACCAGACGGTGGAGAAACTTTTGGGATACAAGAGGGAAGAGCTTTTTCAGATGAATCCTTTTGATCTAGTTCATCCAGAGGACAGGGAAATCGTTTTTAGGAGATACTTTGAGAGAGATGGGTTTGAGAGATTCTGAAATTTATAGTTTTAGAGTGATCGGAAAAGACAGAGTCGGGTGGTTCACAATGGTTTCGAGAAGAATAATGTACAACGGAAAACCGGCAGTTTACGTTACGGGATTTGAATCCACAGAAATTTTTTCACTTAACGAGGAACTGAAAAGGACGAACGAGGTTTTAAAAAGCGTAATTAACAGATTAAAGGAAAATATAGACGCAATGTCAACTCTTGTTGACAAAATAAGGAATCCTTTGTCGGTATTGCTTGGATATGCTGAACTATTCGGAGAAGAAGAAGTTAAAAGCAAAATATTTGAGCAGATTAAGAGAATAGATGAAATAGTCTCTAAAATCTATCAAGAATGGTTAAAT
>CAYSRI010000138.1:863-4123 GCA_964433405.1 uncultured archaeon
GAGAGAGAGACAGAAGTTTCATAAACTTTAACTACTTTAACTCTTGAGTATTTTAGTGACTAAACGCGGGGGTTGCCGAGCGGAAAAGGCGCAGGGCTTAAGACCCTGTCCCGTAGGGGTCCGCGGGTTCGAATCCCGCCCCCCGCATTGTGTTGAAAGTATACTCAGCTGGACTTTGGTTATCTGTTATGGTTAAATAATTTCAGAATTTTCTCGCAGCAATAAAAATATCCCACTTCAGATATCTTTTCAAAATCCTGTCGCTAATCTTGTCTGCGATTTTGAATAATGCAATTGGGAGCCTCAGATATGGGCTGAAAGCTATGTAATCTATGTGTTCAATGTGAAACCCAACCTCCTCAAGCATTTTCTGAAGCTCACCGGCAGTATATTCCCTCGGATGCTCGTGAGTATGGCCACTTACAATTTTCTCTCCTCTAACTTTTGCAATCAACCTCTTGTGAAGCATATAGAATCTGAGAGCGTTTGGAGTTGTGATTAAAAGCAATCCACCCCTTCTTAGAACTCGGTAAGCTTCACTGACGAATGCTTCTCCATCGACGAAATGCTCAATCACTTCCGTGGCAATAACAATGTCAAAAACTTCATTCTTAAATGGTAGCTTTCTCGCATCCCCCAGCAGGAAGTCGAAGCTTAGCGATTTCCACTCGTTGAATTTCTTCACATCCAGCCCGATGAAATAGCCGTTGAGCAGCTTGGAATACTCAATTAGCTGCCCTCCATTGTTGCATCCCACATCGAGCAGCCTTAATTTACGTTCTCCATCAATCTTTTTTAAAAAAGAGTAAATTGCCTGCCTCTTCTTGCTCCAGGCGTATTCTTCGACCTCTTTTTGATAACTGAGCACACTTTGAATCCACGGTGAGAATTATAAAGGTTCGGGGAATTAAGAGACCAATTCGAAAACCCTCACGCTTCCGAATTCCTTTAGCAGTCTGAAGTGCATCATGTTTGCAGCCCTCTCTACGTGTAACCTGTAAAGCACAGTCTGGTTGAAGAATTCATTAACCTCTTCGTCAGTCATGAAGTCCACGTTGTAGCCGGCAATCCGCATTATGGCTGGAAACTTGGTGTTGTTGGTATCAATCATCGTCATCTCATCCACAGTTACGACGTATCTAACTCCCCTCTTCTTTGCAATCCTTAATGCATCATCCTCGCTCTGTGCTGTAAAGAACTTTGCCGCATCAACAGCGCCTGCCTGAAAGTTGTTGCAGACAACAGCTTTCTTAGAGATGTAGAGAACCCAGTTGCCGTAGTCCCACCAGCTCAATATTGCATAATCGGGCTTTTCGTAGGGATTGAGGTAATTCTGTTTTTCCAAGGAATCTCTCATCCATAAAAGCGCCTCCTTCCAGTCATCGTTTAGGTCGAAGGGCATTACAGAGACAACCAAGCATGGAACGGTCAGGACTGCGAGAAATATCGCAACAGCGATGTGATCTTTCCAGCTCACTCCAACTTCCTTCTTTTCTTTGGCCTTTCTTGGTTTTCTCTTTCTTGCTTTCTTTTCCCCATCCTTCTTAAAAACGGGATACTCCACCCTTTCGAGGATAATGCAAACCAGGTAGGCTGAAAGCAATGCCGTGGGTATGGCAAGAACCTCCGAGAACCTGATCTGCATGAGGGCAAGGATAAAGGAGAATACGAAAAGGGAGATTATAAATCTGTTTCTTAAAAATAAAGCTGCAATCAAAGCGAAAATAAAGTAAATGTATCCTGAGGAAGACACAATCTCTAATATCTGCAAAGACCTTGCCTCGCTTATGGTTGGGAGATATATGTTGGCTCCGAGAAGATAATTGATTCCCCCTCTCACAAAATCAAGTTGTTGGAGAGGCAGGAAGTAGGCTAACAGAATCGCTACAAGTGACAAAGCTACGTAGTAAGCTGTCACTCTTTCTCCGTACACTTTGAAAAGGCTTCCCAGGAATGTAAAGGCTGCTATTCCGAGAAAGGAAAGGCCAACTGGAGGGCTGAGAATGAATGATGCAGCGGGGATTATAAAAGAAGCGGCAGCAATCCTCAACTCCTTTGTTTCAAAGTGGAGGAGTGCTGCCAGACTCAGCAATGCTCCGTAGATTGGTGAGCCCAGCCAGGTGAGTGACATGAGGAGCATCGGTATTCCCGCCAGTAATTTCCACGAACCTTTCTTAAGCAAGAGGTAGTTAGAGAGCAAAAAGAGGAAAATGACCATTGCGTGGTGATCCGCCTGTCCCTGGACGCTTTTCCATACTGCTACAGGTGTTGCAGCGTAAATAAATGCAGATATCAGAGCGAAAGTCTGGTTTTTCACAACCTGCAGGGATATCAGGTAAACGATTGCAACAGACAGAAGCCCAAGGATAACGGGAAGTACGGCACCAAACACCTCAGAAACTTGAAAGCCGAGAAAAAATCCCGGGAGGGCAATAATGTAATCAAAGAGAGGGAGCCAGCTTACATTTAGCCCGTGGGGGTAGTTTATGTAGTAATCAAAGGAAGGACGGAACCCCTCCTTTACCATTACCTCCACCAGTCTCATGTGGTAGTAGGGGTCGTAACCGGTGTAGTAAACCTCCGAATCAAAAACATAGCCAAAGTTCTGAAGTCTAATGGCGAGGGCGAAGAGTATTACAGCGATTATAAGCAACCTCCTGTCCATGAAGGGCATAGGGCTATTTCAATATTAGTTTTTCCTTTCATTCCCATTGCTCTCTTTCAGCAGAAACATACTGAGGAAAAGTGAGCTGAGAAGTATCTGAAAGCCGCAGAAAATTAAGGCCATTGAGAGAATTGCCCCGTTGAACTGGCTTAAGGAGCCAAATCCTTCAGCAAACCATACTAAAACGATTCTATAGCCTAAATAAAGGCCCAATGCGAGGATAGCAAGCCCGACAAGCATCAACCCTTCAATGGTTGAGTATTTGCTGAATAAAGACGTTATTCTGTCCTCCCTTCTGAAGCCTATTTGTTTGGAGTAAAGCTTACCGGAAATACCGAAAAAGAACAGCTGAGTGCCGATGAGGGTGAGAAGAGTGCCGAGTATCAGAGTGTGCGTTCTTATCGGCTCAAAAGCCAAGACGTAGAAGATAAGTGAAATTCCGATTATAGCCAGGATTATAGAGGGTATCAGGAAAATATGTCCAGGAGAGGTTGCAAGGATCAATCTTAGATGCCTCCATCCGTCTCTAAAAGATCTGAGCTTGCTGTCACCTTTCCGTGGATAGTAGGTTATGGGTACTTCAACCACCTTCAAC
>CAYSRI010000139.1:0-1949 GCA_964433405.1 uncultured archaeon
AGGCGGAATCATGAAATTTGGACATTCTGAGGATTAAAAAATTTAGCTGATTTGTTTCTCTATGAAAGCCTCCTAATGCTAAATAAAAAATCGGAATTCGAGTAAAGTTTTAATAATTCTAAGCATAACTAAATTTATGGCTTCGCAAGTAAAAGTTTTCGACCAGCTGTGCGGCAGCTTCATGGAGAGCGAGGTTAAAGCTTTCAGGGAAAATGGTCTCTACAGGGTAGAAATAAATTCTCAGTGCCCGTATTTACAACTTTTTGCTAAGAAACTGAAAGATATGAAATGGAGTATGGATGAAATCTACAGTCTGAACCTGCACAAGATGTGGTTAACGGCAAAAAGCTTAGGCGTAAAACCCTTCTGTCCAATTCCTACGGCAGTCATGAATGCGATTTGGTTTGAGGCTGGCCTGATAGCAGAATCTGTAGCTTTGACTACTAAAACCAGATTTAATCTTAGAAAGGATGAGAATAAGACAATATTAGAGCTCGAAATCCCAGTTTGTGGGTATACGGCATACATAACAGCTGAAAGCACTCCTGCAAAGACTGTTAAGCTCAGCGTCGAAATCCCTTGTCCTGATGTGAAAAAGTATACGAAAGACTTGGAAAATAAGCGTATAAGGGATCTCGATAACTGTGACGAAATCTATCGGCTTTCGGCAATAACGGATGAAAAGACTTGCTACATACCTTTAGCGCTATGCATAGCTTATGCAATACAATCTAAAAAATTAAATGTTTTAGATTGGGAAAAACCGATCGTCGAAATATCTGTGGCAAAACCGGAACCGAAAAGAATATAGCTAAATAAAAAATTATAACGATTTTTATTAGTATAATATATTTGCCTATTATATCAGCTTTTTTTACTTTAACTCAACTTTTTTTTATAGAAAAAGTTTTAAGCTCTAGTTAGATGAAATATTTGCCAATAGGAGGTGTTAGAAAATGGTGGTGAGAAGGTATACATCCATGGCATATAAAAACCCAGACGACATCGTGTTTGGAAGGGCTTTGTACCCGGTATACGAGCGATTTGGAGTTCCAATTGGTGCGGGATTTGTAGTGCCAGAAATAAAGGTAGCTCCAAAGCCTGGTAGCGAAAAAGACCTCGAGACCTTCGTGAAACACCACAAGGAATTCACGGAGGAAATTCTGAAATTGTGCCTGACTCTCGGATTTCCATACATAATGATAGAGCAGGAACACGTTTTCCAGCAGACCTACAATCCAAAGTACACATATGAAACTGCACACACCCAAGTGGAGCTAGCCGAGAAATACCATGAGGAATACGGAATCGGAGTTACGATAAGGCACACAATTGGCGATATTAGAAAGGCTGAAGCTGAAGGCGGCTTGAGAGAGAGTGATTTGACGAAAAGAATGTTCGAATCCTTCGAGCAGGCGGCTGCTGCTGGAGTGGGTGACTTGGCAATTGAAACCCTTGGCGGAAAGGAAATTGTTGACTACGCTGTAGCGAGAGGAGACATAAAGGGCATTCTGTTCGGCATTGGGGTATGTGGAAGCGAGGATATGGCTTGGGTATGGCCGCAGATCGTGAAGATCGCAAACAAATATGGAACAATTCCCGCCGGAGATACGAACTGCAGCGGTGCAAACACTGTGATGTTCTTAGCCGGCGGTCTGATGGACAGAGAGGTTTCTCATACGATGGCCGCATTGGCGAGGGCTATAGCTGGTGCGAGGAGCCTTGTGGCAGTTGAGGCCGGGGCAAAGGGTCCACTGAAGGACTGCGGGTATGAGAATCCGATAATTAAGGCTATTACAGGAGTTCCAGTTTGCATTGAGTGCACGAGCATTTGCGCCTGCGCGCACATCGACGTGATGGGCAATTTGAACAGGGCAATTGGAGACGTTTATTCCAATGAGTCTGTAGAGTATCATCAGGAATTTGGTGGAAGCACGGCAGAAGTTTGG
>CAYSRI010000139.1:1959-4089 GCA_964433405.1 uncultured archaeon
CAGCGCTTTCGAATACAGCACTACAGGCAAAGCAAGAGAAGATCTTGAGGGACCTGCTGACGTATTCCGACATGTACAGAGATCCGCAGGGTCTGATATTGGCGTATCCAAATGCTTACAGAATTGGAAAAGCTATAGTCCAGTATGGCAAGGATCCATATCTTAGGGCGAAGTATGCTGCAATAGAAGCTGGGAACATAATTCTGGAGGCTGCAGAGGCTAAGAAGATAAAGCTCTCTCGCTGGGAGCTCGATACGCTCAATAAGGCAATGGAGACGCTCAAAGCTCTACCGGATGAGGCAGATAAATTCATAGATGACTGCCTGAAAGAGTACAAGAATGTGCCATACTTCAATCCGAAGAATTACGGATGGTGAGGGGTTTAACCCCCTACTTTTTAGAGGTGAACAGCAATGAGCCCGAAGAAAAGAGTAATCACATCATTGACGGGCGGAGTGCCCGATAGAGTGCCCGCTTCGTGCGTCACCCAACTCGGAATAGTCGATTCAATGACCGCTGTAAATGCCTATTTCCCCGAAGCGCACAGGAATGCCGAGAAGATGGCAAAGCTTGGCTCTGCACTTTGGGAGCTTGCAAAGCTTGAATCTGCAAGAGTTCCATTTTGCCTTACCGTAATAGCGGAGGCTCTTGGATGCAAGGTAGACTTCGGAACACAGGAAAGAACCCCTTCTGTAAAAGAACACTTGAAAAATCCCGAAAAAGTCTCCATTCCAGACGATTTTCTCGAAAAGGGGAGGATACCGGTTGTAAGGGATGCGATAAAGATTCTAAGAAGTACAGTTGGTGATATCCTGCCGATCATTGTTGGGATGGAGGGCCCATTTACCCTAGCAGGTCACTTAGCGGGAACTGAACAACTTGTATCCTGGTGCTTAACAAATCCTGAAAAGGTAACTTCTTTGATGGAGGTAACTGCTGAAGCTGTAACGATTTATGCAAAATATATGGTTAAAGCAGGAGCAGATGTTGTTACGATAGCCGATCCAACCGCATCGCCGAATTTGATAGATCCTTCGATGTTCAAGACACTTGTAAAGCCGAAACTTGCAGATGTTGCGGAAAATGTGGGAGCAATAACGGTTCTGCATATCTGCGGGGATGTTACAAAGATTTTAGCAGACATGGCAGAATGCGGATTCAATGGTTTGAGCATTGAAGAAGCAGTGGATGTTTCAAAGGCGAGAAGAATCGTAGGAGATGATGTTGCCTTGGTGGGCAATGTTTCGGCAAGCAAAACACTACCTTTCGGAACTCCTGAGGCTGTGAAGGCAGAGTCTCTGAGAGCTTTGCAAAGCGGAGTGGATGTTTTAGCTCCTGGTTGCGGACTACCTCCGATTACGCCAATACAAAACGTCGTAGCGATGGTTCAGGCTGCAGAGGCCTGGAACCAGCCAAGAAGAAAGATTGCAGTTGCTGGAGCTTTAACGCCTGAAATGGCAAAGGAAATTGGGTTTGGAATAGGCGAGGCTCTCGCCAGGATGATTTATGAAAAATGAATTTGGAGGTGGGTTAGATGGAAGGTCGTGAGATTGGTTGGGCTATGGTTGAGGGGATTTTGGCCGGAATGAGACCCTCTGTAAGGGAGGAAGCGATAGACTTCGACAAAATACACGTGAGATATAACGTGCTCGAGGAGGAGAAGAAATTAGGGTTAAAGCCAGAGGAGCTGGTGAAAGACATACTGCCGAAGGAGGAACCATGGAAGACGATAGCGTATGCAGTATTTAAGGGAGACGCCAGTACGGCTCTGGAGGAAACAAAAAAGGCCTTGGGAAAGTATCCACCAAAGGAAATTGTGGACAAAGGTTTAGCCCCAGGTATGCACGCTGTTTCGAAGCTATACGATGATGGTATCTACTATCTGCCTCAAGTCATGCTTTCAGCAGACGCTATGAGCGCTGCGGTGCAGTACATAGAGCAGAAGGTCGGAGCAGGAAAGGTCGAGAAAAAGGGAAAGGTTGTGATGCACGTCGCAGAAGGAGATATACACGATTTGGGCAAGAACCTCGCAAAGGTCTTCCTGGTTGCAGACGGCTGGGAGGTCATAGACCTTGGCAGAGATGTGCCTGTTGATGAAGTGGTAAAGGCGGTTGAAAAGCACAAGCCCGT
>CAYSRI010000140.1:0-3686 GCA_964433405.1 uncultured archaeon
GACTTCTATACTTGTCAAGCAAGCAGTCGAAAATCTAAAATCTTATGCCGAAAAAACGGGACTTGAATTGAGCTTTAATGATACTGAAAAGTTACCAGTGGGATTTTATCACTCTGACATAGAGGATAAAGATGTATTTTTTGAAAAAATCAAGGATTTCAGAATTCTCATCACTACTGCACAATTTCTAGCCAAGAATTTTGAGAAGATGAAAGACATCACTTTTGATCTCATCTTTGTCGACGATGTTGATGCCGTGCTGAAGGCATCCAAAAACGTCGAAAGAATTCTATCCCTGCTCGGTATTGGAAAAGACGATAAAAAGGGAGTGTTGGTCGTATCCACTGCAACTGCAAAGCTTGGAAAAAATGCAGAACTTTTCAGAAAGTTTTTGAATTTTACTATTGGATCTTCACAGTTCTATCTCAGAAACATCGAGGACATAATTTTCGATGATTGGGAGCAACTGCCAAAATTACTCAAAAGGCTGGGTACCGGGGGGTTAATATATGCCAGAACTGTCGAGGAGTGCAAAAGGGTATACGAGTACCTCAAAGACAGGTTTAGAATCGGAATGGTGACCTCTAAGGATCCAAAAGACTTTGAACTGTTCTCTAAAGGCGAACTGGATTACCTTGTTGGCACTGCCCATTACTACGGACTGCTGGTAAGAGGAATTGACATGCCGGAAAGGATAAGGTTTGCAGTTTTTCTTGGCTGCCCCGTGCTTAAATTCAAAGTAGATGACATTGAAACGGCCCCTATTAACACTATAAGAGCTCTGGCCTTCATCCTGAGGGAAGACAAAAGACTGGAGAGCTTTATTCCGAAACTAAAAGCGATAAAAAGGATAGAAAAGGAGCTTAGAGAGGCTCTCAAGCAGGTAATAGCGGAGGGAAACTTAAGGGCCAAAGATGCAGTCATAAGGAAAGGTGAAGTTATACTTCCCGATTTAAGAACCTACTTACAAGCATCAGGCAGAACCTCAAGACTCCGTGCAGGAGGGCTCACTAAGGGGGCGAGCTTTCTATACGAAGATGACTCTGAAGTTCTGCATGCATTTCTGGAAAGAGCCAGATATTACGATATAAGGTTCAAAACTCTAAGAGAGGTTGATTTAGAAAAGCTAAGGCATGAGATCGATGAAAGCAGAACCAAAAAAACAGAAGTTGAAATTATTAAGCCTGCTCTCTTGATCGTTGAAAGTCCAACAAAGGCCAGACAGATCTCAAGGTTTTTCGGACGCCCTAGCGTCAGACTCGTGGATTCAGTGCCCGTATACGAGGTACCCACCGAAAAATACCTTCTCCTGATTACCGCAAGTTTGGGACATCTTACGGATCTCGTGATCAATCGGGGCTACTATGGCGTTATTCTTGACAACTTTGTTCCCATTTATGGGACAATAAGGAAATGCAGGAAATGTGGAAACCAGTTTACAGAGTTTGAAGTCTGCCCGAAATGTGGCTCAAGCGATTTAGATGATGCCCTGAAAAGGCTCTCGGCTTTGAGGAAGATCTCTGCAGAGACGAATTTTGTGATAATAGGAACAGACCCTGACGCGGAAGGAGAAAAGATCGCCTGGGATCTTAGAAACCTTCTCTGCGGAAACGTGAAACGGGCTGAATTTCATGAGATAACGAAAAAAGCCATTACAAACGCACTGGCAAATCTAAGAGAACTGAACGAAGACCTTTTGAGGGCCCAGGTTGTTCGGAGAATTGAGGACAGATGGATAGGCTTTGTTCTAAGCCAGAAAGTGCAGAATCATTTCGGAAAAAAGTATCTTTCCGCTGGAAGAGCCCAGACACCTGCTTTGGGCTGGATCGTGGAGAGGTACCTGGCGTCAAGAGTCAGAAAAAGTATTGCGTTTATCCCCGAACTTGATATCGCAGTAGAATCAGATCAAAAGGATATTGAGGTTAAGATTGAACTTCTTGAAGAGAAGGAAGAGTCCCGCACCCCGCCACCTCCTTACACAACAAATTCGTTACTAATTGACGCCAATACGATCATAAAACTCTCCACAAACCAGACCATGCAAATAGCTCAAGACCTATTTGAGAACGGATTCATCACTTATCACCGTACAGACTCTACAAGAGTTAGCGAGACCGGAATGATTATAGCACGTGAATACCTTGGAGACGACTTTCAGGGCAGGGAATGGTTTTCAGAAGGTGCACATGAATGCATTCGCCCTACAAGGGCCATTGACAGACCTACGCTTGAGAGACTTATCGGAGAAGGTATTTTTGAAGTCGAAGGCTTTACTTGGGCGCACTTTGCCTTATACGACCTTATATTCAGACGATTCATGGCTTCGCAGTGTAGAAACTTCGATGTTAGGATTAAGAGGTACAGAATAACTGCTAATGGGAAAACTTTTGAAGATGAAAGAGTTGTGGAGGCCAAAGGTAAAGCCTACGAGCTCTATAAGTCCGTTTGGGTCAGAAAGGAGTTGAAAGAGGGCATATATAAAGTTCAAGCTGAGATTAGAAAGGTCCCATCGGCCCAGCTGCTGACCCAGGCCGAACTGATCAGGTTGATGAAGGAGAGGGGGATAGGAAGGCCTTCAACATACGCCGTAATCATCGACAAGTTATTTTCTAGGCGATACATAATTGAGAATAAAGGTCGGCTCATTCCAACAAAAGATGGAATTTCGGTCTACCAGTTCCTTATCGAAAATTACGCACCATTTATTTCTGAAAGCAGAACAAGAGCTTTGGAAGAGAAAATGGATGCAATAGAAAATGGGAAGCTCGATTATCTGGAAGCTCTTAGGGAGCTTTATGAAGAGATAAGGAAGATTGATACCTCATAAAAATGGTTCAACGCTTTCGATTACTCCTTTTTATTCTTCTTCGGCAATAATGCTTAGTCTCAGCATTAATGATAGTTATTATAATTATTTTAATAGAAAAATTTAAATCTGGCAGTATAACTTATTATCATGAAACTGGTGTTGCTGCTCGGCCTAAGCTTTTTAGTGGTACTTCCTGTCTCGGCTCTTGGAAGCTATGAGATAGTAAAGGAGAAGTATGCAAATCCGTTTGAGATCGACTTAAGTCGGATGCCATCTCTAGATTCCTTCCCCGTTGACGATCCCAGCGATGGGTTGGATTGGCAAAAAGTGAAACTACCAAATCCTTGCGTGAATGGATTAGGTGAAAATACCTTTATAATGGTCAGAAAGGGTTCCGAAAATAACCTTCTGGTATTTCTTGAGGGGGGAGGAGCCTGTGCAGATTATGCCACCTGTAAGCCACTAATTTGCACATCTCTGGAGAGTTGCAGGCCTTTAATTGGAATCGGGGATGTCGTTGCTCTCGAATCTCAAACCTGGGTTATCAAACTTTATTATAGAGGAGGTATATTTGATGTGAAGAACCCAAAAAATCCTTTGATGAAAGTTCTTCGAATACTAAGACGATCTATCACGTTGGTTTCGTCAACGCAATTGTAGCGTTGCGCTATGCTTCGCAGAAGAACTGGGACAGGGTCGTGGTTACCGGTTCTAGTGCTGGTGGTTACGGAACATTGTTGCACGCTTATTACGCCTGGAAGATATTTGAAAAGCCGATTTTGGCCATCAACGATGCGGGCCCTGGCATTATGCCCAGCCCGAAAAGCCAGTTCCAGATGCCCGAGGTAATGGCAAGATGGGGAACAGTTCAAAATTT
>CAYSRI010000140.1:3743-4056 GCA_964433405.1 uncultured archaeon
AGCATGGACCCGATCTATGCACTAGAATTCGGTCTAAACGGTTCTGCTGGTGGTTGCAGCGATTGCATTTATGCACTATTTGAGGATCAGAAAGATTTGATAATAGGCACCATATTCAGCGGCTACACTACCTGTGATTATCAGAAAAGACTGCTGAAAGTGACTGGAGAGATCCGCAATCTGTTTCCAGATAGATTTTGCAGATTCATGCCCATATCCTTCCAGCACACAATGATAACCGGCGGTCTTTTGTATCCGCTTCAAAAGGACAGGTTCTACAACGAGGAAATTAAAGGAGTCAAGATCTACCAGT
>CAYSRI010000141.1:0-3926 GCA_964433405.1 uncultured archaeon
TTGCTTCCTTCCCCATCAGGAGCCTTTCTTGAGGGTACAACGAGCCTCTTAGTTGGCAGCGGAATCGGCCCGCTTATTTCTACCCCTGTTTTCACTGCGATATCTTTTATCTGTGCACATATCCTATCGAGATCTGCCGGGTTCAGACTTGAAAGCTTTATTCTCGCCTTTGGACCCTTTATAGCCATAGGACCACCAAAAAAAATAGATTTATTTTCTTGGGGTTACATCAAGAACCATTCCGGCTCCCACAGTTATTCCCATGTCTCTTATGGCAAATCTTCCAAGCGGCGGAATGTCCTTGACTCTCTCAATCACCATGGGTCTGGTAGGTTCGAGCTTAACAATTGCTGCATCACCTGTCTTCAGGAACTGCGGATTCTCCTCCTTTGCCTGTCCAGTCCTAGGATCGATCTTCTTTATGAGCTGGACAAACTTGCATGCAACTTGTGCTGTGTGCGCGTGCACAACAGGGGTGTAACCCACTGTAATTGCAGTTGGATGCTGCAATACCACTATCTGAGCCGTGAAGTCCTTAACCACCGTAGGTGGATTCGTTGGATGACCCGCTACGTCTCCCCTCTTGAGATCTTTCTTTGCGACACCTCTCACGTTAAACCCAATGTTGTCTCCAGGATAGGCTTCAGGAATAGGTTCATGATGCATTTCAATGCTCTTGACTTCACCGCTAACACCTGCTGGCTCAAAGACCACTTTATCTCCAGTCCTCAGAATTCCGCTCTCTACTCTGCCCACTGGAACGGTTCCAACGCCACTGATAGAATAAACGTCCTGAATCGGAATTCTCAACGGCTTGTCTACTAGCTTTTCTGGAGGTTTCAGCAAGTTAAAGGCCTCGAGCAGCGTTGGCCCATTGTACCAAGGCATCTTTGAACTTTTCTTGGTTATGTTCTCTCCATAGTAGGAAGAGGCTGGAATGAACGGAATCTCTTCGACCTTGTAACCTACCATCTTCAGGACCTTTGAAAGAGCCTCCTTTGCTGCCTCGTATTCCTTCTTATCGTAGTTTACTCTGTCCATCTTATTTATCAGACAAATCAACTGGTTAATACCGAGAGTTCTTGCCAAGAAGATATGCTCTCTTGTCTGTGGCTGGACTTTGTCCACTACGTCCATCACCAATACAGCCGCATCGGCCTGCGATGCTCCAGTAATCATGTTCTTTATGAAATCCCTGTGCCCAGGACAATCTACAATCGTAATGTAGTATTTGTCAGTTTGGAATTTTCTGTGCGCAACGTCAATAGTTAGTCCCCTTTCTCTCTCCTCTTTAAGACCATCCATGACCCATGCAAATTCAAAGGTAGCCTTACCCTTCTCCTGTGCCTCTTTTCTGTATTTCTCTATTACATGTTCAGGAATTTCCCCCATTTCGTACAGCAGTCTACCTATTGTAGTGCTCTTTCCATGATCCACGTGCCCTATGAAGGCAACATTGATGTGTTCCTTCTCCTTCGGCATACCCATCACCCTACAGTTTTTTGATATAACCAAATTTCAAAAGTGCATATAAAGCTTTCACATACTAAATGAACATCCTCGCAATTCTCAGAGATTCGAGGATGCTCTCTTTGGCGTTTCCTTCGACAACATCTTCGTGCCCAGGGTAAAGGTTTACAACATCAAGCTTGGAGAGCTTCTCGATCGAATCTAAAAGCAATCTACCATCCCCACCGGGAAGATCATATCTCCCAAAGCTTCCGTAGGCAAACACCGTATCCCCGCTGAATAGCCACTTCTTTATCGGCTCGTAGAAGCATACACTTCCCGGAGAATGGCCAGGGGTGTGAATTACTTCAAGTCTCGTTTCCCCTAGCTCAAAAACCTCGCCACCCTTAAGCAGTATATCTGGTTCAAAGGGCTTAAATCGAATTCCAAATACCGAGGCGAATCTCTGCAGTCTCAATAACTTTATCTCTTCCTCGTGAATTGCAATCTTTCCAAGGCCCTTAAAGTACCCGGTAGCCGCTGCGTGATCGTAATGGGAGTGGGTTAGCAAAATATAATCAAGTTCTTTCGGATTAATATATCTTTCCAAAGCTCTAAAAATGAATTCAGCGTCTCCTCCAACATCTATCAAGGCCTTTTTTTCATCCAAAAGAAGATAACAGTTCGCAGCAAGCGGAGGAGTCACGATTCGGATTAATCTCATAGAAGTTCCATGTCCTCTATTTCAACGCTTTCAACGCCTTCTATCTTACCAATTTCCTCTATAAACCGATCGGAAACTCCTTCGGTATCGGGCATGATTGCAAGGACTAGAAGGGCCTTCAAGCCGAATGCTATGGGCTTAACGGCAAAATCTTTAATTTCAACATCCTTAAAATTTAGTCTAAGAATCTTATCCTTTATTGAATTAAGATCAACATCCAAATCGGTCGGCATTACCTTCAGCTTTAGAAAAACCTTTCCCATGACAACCACCTCAGGGTCCTACGAATCCGCATGAGCACCTATATTTATTGGAGAGTTTCCTACACTTCTTGCAGCGATTTATCTTTTCTCCACAATTCGGACAGGGGAACGAAACATATTCCGCCCCGACAAGCATTGCTCCACAGCTTACGCATCGTGCGATTTCCACTTAATCACCCCCTATGGACGTGCCCTTCGCTCTTCCTCTCAATATATAATTTTTTAGCTCTTCTGGAGAGCAAACAAATAGTTCAATATTATGATTTTTAAGCAAAAAAGGCGTATAGCGATCCAACAAGTCTCCAGCCTCAAAAGCTTTTGCTCTTTCGAGGATTTTCCCATCTCTGAGAACACCACCAGCAGCTGTTACTTTTATCACTCTCCTCTCTCCGGTCTTCACTGCAATCCAGACAGCTATTGCATCCGAAGTGACTTCCCAAGAGTGTGGAAGCTCATCAAAGTTCCTCAAAAGCCTGTAGGGTAGCACGATGAATTTACCTCTCCTTTCAAAAAAACCAAATTCCTCTGGTTCTGCTATTTCAAATCCTGCCGCCTTTCCAAATTCGTGCATGTAGTAACCGTAGAGGTTCATCGCCAGAATTGCCATCCAGTGGGACACTTCTTCTTCAAGTCTAAGTTCTCTCACGAGATCTGCAAATATCCAGCCACCGGGAATTATTTTTATGTCTTCGACGCTCTCCAACGCTTCAAAAACCATTTTGAGCTTTTCAGCCACGCTTCCGCCGACCTTAACGATCATAATTTCCTCATCTCGTAGAATTCCCACCACTTCCTCAACTCATACTTGCCGACGATTACGTAGCCCTCTAGACATCCATAATCTCTCTCCACAACAAAAACATAATCGTATCCTTGCGGACAAGAGTTTGTGACTAGCAAATTGGCCTGATACTTGTCCACTTCATGTCTTAACATCCAAGGTAGTGGCCAGTAGTGGCTGTCCACTGCAAATACAGCCACTTTATTCCCTTCCTGCAGAAGCTCCTTTATCCTTTCAGCCATCTCCACAGCCCCCCACTGAGTCTGCACGTATATCAACGGTTGATCGACGACGTTGTTGTAATCGATGTAGGTAACGTGGAAGGAAATCAGAACTGTTGCAAAAAGGCCAAAAAGATAGACCAACCTGAAATTTCTGTTTACAAAAATTTCTTCTCCGACAAAAACAGTGCCAAAGAAAGCCAGAGGTGTTGCAAGGTGAACAACGAGCCAAGATGTTTTATAGGACATAATATTGTAAAAAACGAACGCGATGACCAACCAGCAGATTGCGAGGATTTCAACAAAGCTCAAATTTCTGATCTTTCTGAATGCCACAGGAATAGAGGTCATTGCAATTGCGAAAGGTAAGAATTCGTAACGTAGCAGAAGATTGAAAAAGTAATATAAAGGCTTGTCGTGAGGGGAGCTTACACCCTGGGAAAACCAGTATGGCAGCGAGCGTTCAATGAATCTCTCAACCCAGTCCC
>CAYSRI010000142.1:0-3904 GCA_964433405.1 uncultured archaeon
CGGATAAAGCAGGATTCTCGCCACCGCTATGACAAGCAGATCTTCAAAACCTGAGACCCCCTTTGCTCTTTTACCCAACTCGTTGTTCTTCCACATGAATGAAAGGGGAATGAACTCAGTAAAACCACCAGTTTCTCGCTGGATTTGCTTTATCAGCATGAGGTGCTTTATTCTTTCCTCCCAAGTTTCTAGGTGTCCGTACATCATGGTGGCTGTGGTGGGAATTCCGATTCCGTGGGCCTCTTTTATAACCCTCACCCACTCCTTGGTTTTGATTTTCATTGGGCAGATCTCCTCTCTAATTCTGTCATCCAGTATCTCTGCTGCTGTTCCAGGCATCGAACCCAAACCCTCTTTTTTCAGAATTTTCAGGGCCTCAAATGTTGTCAGCCCACTGTTCCTCGCCATGTGGACAATTTCCATGGGGGAAAAGGCGTGAATATGGATCCTTTTTGAAACTTCTCTAACAGCTTCGAGTATCGAAATATAGAAATCCAAATCTGCTTTTGGAATCAAGCCTCCTTGGATGCAGACTTCTGTGCAGCCGAAATCAACAGCTTCTTCGACTTTTCTTTTAAGCTCTTCAATTGAAAGCAAGTAATTTTTCCTGTTCCTAAAAGAGCAGAACTTGCAGTTGTTTATGCAGATATCTGTGAAATTTATATTTCTGTTAACCACGAAAGTTACAACGTCACCAACAGCCTTTCTCCGAATTTCATCTGCAAGCCTAAAAGTTTCGTATGGATCTTTGAGAAGCTCAAGAGCGACAGTATCCGTCATCATCGGAATACACCTCTATTAGCTCACTCACAGCACTACCAAATAATTTAAGCTTTACGAATTTTGGATAAACTGGGAGTCTCTCTCTGAGAACAAATTCGCCTCTTAAGGCCTTTTTTATTTGTTCAATTGAGGGCCAACTCGCTTCCGGATTAATGTAGTCTGGTGTTACTTCAGAGATCCCTCCCAAATCGTTCGCACCTGCCTTTATAAATGGGTAAATATCGTTGACGAGATTGGGAGGGATTTGAATTGCGACGTCTTTTGGTAGGATCTGCCTTGCAAGTCTCACAGTTTTCAGCATTTCTTCTGTGGTTGGTTCAGGAAAGTTCTCCATTTTTGTCCCCTTTTTTGGCTTGAAATTTTGGATTATGACTTCTTGGATGTGTCCGAATTCCCTCTGAAGCTCGGCAATAACTTCTAGGGAGTAAGCCCTGTCGTATTCAGTCTCGCCTATTCCCACCAGAATTCCCGTAGTGAAGGGGATTTTGAGTTTCCCTGCAGTTCTTATCGTCCTTATTCTAAGCTCTGGCTTCTTTCCAGGACTTTCAGAATGACACTCAAGCTCAACAGCCTGCTCGAGCATCAGTCCGAGGCTTGCATTGAAGGGCTTAAGCTTCATAAGTTCATTCTTCTCCAGAACACCAGCATTCGTGTGCGGAAGGAATCCAAGAGCTATCGCAAGCTTGTTCATGTCCACAACGTAGTCCAGCAATTCTGAGTATCCAAGAGTTCTCAAAATTTTTTTCATTTCAGAATTGAGCTGATCCGGTTTCTCTCCAAATGTAAATAGGGCCTCTTTTGCCCCTTTTGCTCTTGCGAGTAGCATTTTAATGCTATCTATGTCCATAAGGTCTGCGTTCTCAACCCTAAAACCGCAATACCAGCATTTGTTCCGACAGCTTCTTGTTAGGGGGATGAAAACGTTTCTTGAGTACGTGACGATCACAGTATCTCCTCCTGCGAAGACCGATTCTCAGTTACAGATTATTCGCACTTTTAAAAAAGCTTGTGAAGGTATTTGTATAAATTGTAGAACAACAGCAAATTTCGAAAGTTATTTTAACATCTTCATATACCTACGTATAATGGAGACGAGGAAGCTTCAGCTAATAGGTGGATCGAGCTACATGGTCAGCCTTCCAAAGGAGTGGGTTAAGGCGAACGAATTGGGGCAGGGTGACGAGATAGTCCTTGAGGTTGAGGACAAGGTTATAACGCTCTATCCTAAGGGTTTCAAGGATGGCCTGAAAATTTCTAGGGTGGAAATCGATGAACTTAGAAGATACGACGACAAATTCCTCAAGAGATTTATATATGCTCTATATATTCAGGGAATTGACGAGATCGTTATAACAGATAAAAACCTGAACCCCAGACTGATTGCGAAGATCAGTGAGATCGTCAAGTCTTTAATCGGCATAGAGATCATAGATGCAAGCGAAAAAGTTGTGCTAAGATGCCTGACTGTGACGGACTTCGATGTCTTCGGGGTCGTGAGGAGGATGACGCAAATAGTTCTTACGATGATCCATACTATTTTGGATGCGATGGAAAAAAATGATTCTTCGGCGCTTAGGGAAATTAAAAATTTGGAAATAGATTCAGACAGGCTTTACCTCTTGGCAGTCAGGCAGGAACACAGGCTTGTCCGTGAATTCTCCAGCCCAGCAAGGTGGAACGAACTTAGACTTATTCTTGGGATCAGAACAGTTGCAAAGCTTATCGAGGAAATCCTTGACAATCTTGAAAACTTCTCCAACTATGTGGCTGAAGTGAAAGAGGCAAGAGAAAAGGAAATTTTGAAAAAATTCCTTCGCGAAATATTAAGTGCCTTCGAAATTACATCTAAAGCCTATTTCAACTCCGATCTGGAGCTTTCCGAGGATTCCATACAACTTCTGGAAAAGATTGAAGATGAGATGATAAAGAGCATAGAAGGTTCTTCGCAGTATCGTCTCGGTCTTGAGTCTTTGCTGAGCGCCTGTAGGCACATGAAATCGATTGGAGAAATAGCTATAAACAAAGCTGTTAGGGAGAGTTTAAAAATGATTGATTAGATAAAAAGCTTTGCTTTAACTTCCCGGAACTCTCTGTAAAACTTTACAATTTCTTTTCCTTCAACAAACGGGATATCTCTCTCTTCACCGTATTCCAAGGCTCTTTTCTTGGATAAAGCTTTACCGGTTTCGCTATCTAGCATTTCACAGATCGCTACAGCGGGGGCTATACCAGCCATTTCCGCTAGTGCAACGCTGAGCTCGGTCTGACCAACACGATCGTACGTAAGATTCTCCGAAGCCCTAAGAATTGCGACGTGTCCGGGACTTCTGAATTCTCTGCCGAAATCAAAGTAGCCGTTCATCATGACGATGTCAACGACTTCGCCGATTCTCCTTATCGTCTTCGCTCTGTCAACGTCCGTAATGCCGGTGAAAGTGTCTCTGTGGTTGACCCAGATTGAAAAGGAGCTCCTAGAGTCGTACTTTATGTCGAAGTTCGAGATAGATGAAAGAGCAGGAATTTTTTCGCTCGCAACTCGCAAAACATCGTGCATAAACGGCAATCCCAGCTTCTTGGCAGCTAATGGATGAATAGCGACGCAGATAAGTCCTCCTCCATCGGTGCGCATCATTGCGATATCCTTTGGCTTTATAAACTGTGCAGGAATCGCAATATCAGTTTCGCCTTCTCGGTCTTCAAAATCAAATATCAGAACAGGTTTTCCCATTCTGAAAGCCTTTAGTGCTTCTTCAATCATAGGATCACCTCCAATTCTACTTTATCCCCGTCTTTTAGATCCAGAACTTCTCTGAGCTTTTTATCAGAGATAACTTCGATCACATCCCCCGGGTAGTGAGTTCTCTGCGGGATAACGATGAAGCCCTGCAAACCGTTAACCTCGCATTTAAACGCCTTTACAGGTCCAAAAGTTCTGTTCTCCGCAGAAAAACCCTCTATTTTAATTCCCTCTTCCTTATCAAGTCTTTTTTTGATAATCAGGTCCTCCTTCGAAACCCTAAGATTAAGGGTACCTGGAAAAGGATCTATACCCAACTTCTCCCGAAACTGCTTTCGATAGCCCTCGAGGGATACGTAATATCTTCCTTCGCCGAGGCCGCTG
>CAYSRI010000143.1:0-3894 GCA_964433405.1 uncultured archaeon
TCCACTCACCACCAACTAGACTAGCACCCATCACCCAGGTGTACTCTCCCATTCCCCACCTTCTTGAAGCGATCTCCAAGAAATCTGGATCTCTAAGAAGGTCCGTAGTTGTCAAATTTGGATTTTCTCTAATTTTATTCCTCAAATAAAGTTCCAGTTTCTTGGCGAGTTCGTCCGTTTTCATTTTTACTGCTTCTTCCCCGGCTTTTACAATATAAACTTGGCTTACGTTTATGACTCCTGATCTTGCATTTTCCCCGAACTCAGTAACACTCATAACTGTCAATTGGGCTAACAGCAAAAGGGGAACAAAGCTTGAAAGCAAAACTATTGCTATAATCTTTGGTGTCAGCTTCATTTTTTAATCACCTCCACAAAATCATTCACCTTTGCCCCAATTTTCTCTCTAACCCATGTAGGTACAATCACGAAACCTGGTTTTGAGTAGGGGAGTACTCTCAAAGTTACGCTACCATCTTTTTGCACAGTTATATAGTCCTCCTCCAATACACCGAGACTTTTCATTAGGTCTTCGCTGAGAAAAGCAACCTCGCTGCCCTCAAAGTCAAATCTCTGTGTAAAATTCAGATCGACCCCAACCTTCGCTTTTACTGCCGCTAATTTTGTTTCGATGTTCTTTAACTCTGCAAAGGTCCTGTTAAGTTTCTCTTTTTCCATAGACACCTTTTGCTCGTCTGATTTAGCTTTCTCTGCATTCTTTTCTCTTAAATACTTCCCTATCTCGATAACCATAATCTCAGCTGGGAGATCTATCAGCTTCTTTAGAAGATCCTCAGGAATCAGTCCCTGATAGATTTCCTTAATTTCATAGTACCTTAGCTTTTTCTCCAGTTCCTTTATCCTCGATTGAAGTTCCTCGATCTTCTTATCCTTTTCTTCTACAATTTTCCGTACGTCGACATCCATAAGCCCTCCCCTTACAATTATCGCATCAGATTTTATCTAGAGTGCCTACCCCTACCTCACGCAAGGGGCTTCCCACTTCATTGAGAGAACCTGCCCCTCCACGAGCATTCGTGGCTCGCAGCCACACATCAAATTTGTATAATGTTTTTACTATATAAAGTTTTACTCACGCCAATCTCCCCTGCTGTATCCCCTCCCTTTCGGAAGGGGACTTAGCAGCAATGGTAGGTTAAATCATACAATAAAGGCTAACTCAACCCAAATTCCTTTTAGAGCGGAGAATAACGAGAGATTAGATACTTCATTCCTTTTACCTTTCAGAAGATTTCAATCGATTTCGAATCCAATCACAACCGAACCCTTACCGTTTACTTCCATTTTCATTAACTTTTTTATATAGATATCTGACGGAGTTGAAGGGCTTCCAACAACAACTTGCCTTGCATTAGGGACTTTTTTTGTCCATGGGAGGTCTAATGGGGGTATTACGAGAGTCAAATCTCTAAGATCCTTTATACCAAGTTTTTTTATTTTTTCATTGTATATGACAAAAATTTCGCCGATTACCGAATTACCCTCGCTCTTCAACCTTCTGAGCTCCTCTTCATCCCTTATTTCTTCCCCTATTACTTCTCCTCTGTAAATAAACTTCACTGTGCCCCTTTTTGGCCACTCAAATTCGTTATTTGTAATTGCCGCAACGGTAAACGTTCTCGCAACAGCTTCTCGAACACCCTGATTTATTCCCGGCATTAAGCCCATCAGCGAGCTCTTTTCAGCCTTCTCTTCAATTCTCATCAACTCCATTTTCTCCGATTCCGTCAACAATTTAACCTCTTCAATTCCCTTTAGAGATCTCAAAAATTCGAGAATCTCCTGCATTTTCGTCTTCATGATCAAACCTCCATTTTCACCCTCGCCTTACTGAAGTCAAGGATCTTTTCAGGACAGGCCATGACACATCTCCTACATGCGGTCCCCAAACAAAGGCTTGAGCTTATAATGATCTTTTCTTCACCAACGGACAATATTGCATTCTCTGGACAATTTCTAACGCATTTTTTGCACTCTTTGCATCCCTCCACATCTATCTCGACAAGCGTTCCTATGTCTGAAACGACTTCAAGTCCGAGCTTTCCCAGATCCGCTATATCTCTCGGGACAACCTTCACGACGACGGGAGCACCGGCCTGAGCAGTTATTTTCTGCCTTATTCCGTATGTACTCAGAAACCTGTTGTAGTCCTCCAACTTCATTCCCTCGGTCCAGTAGGCAAGTTCAAGTGTGTATGCATTCTGAAATACCTCGGAAGTCGCAAACATCACATGCTGCGCCCTGAGCTCATCCGCAAAGTTCTGAAGGGTGTCCAGATATTCTGGAGACTTCACGATATCTGCAGCTAACGCGAGCGAGGTGTTTCCCACTTGGTATATCTTTTCAGCAGAGGGGGGAATCTCTCCCACGATTCTCGACTTAATCGGGTCAACGTAAAAACCCGAGGCCCCAGCCATGTACATCGTTTTAATATCAGCAAAGCTAATCCCAGCCTCTTCTGCAAGCGTGAGAAAACCTGCCCTAAAAGCTCCGAGTGCCTTTCCTGCTTCTTCAACGTCTTTCTCGGTCAGATAAACACCGTCCTGGAAATGGAGTCTTCTGTCTGGTGTCAGTATTTTTGGGGGTTTTATCAGACCCTTGACGAGGCCCACCGCAATTCCTGCAATCACTCCTGTCCCCGTTATGCCCCTCGCCCTGCCATGCATTGGCCCCTTCTCCAAAACCATGCCTTTTTCCACATCCACAATATCTCCCTGCTTTGCGTACATTTCTTCGCTTAGCACAAAGTTTCTCCAGCCCAGGATCTCGAAAGAGATATCAGAAATGGCCCCCGGGGAGGCAAGCATGCCCTTTTCAATGTGCTGTCCCTCTATCGCGGGGCCTGCCGCGCATGAGCCTGTTAAGATCTTATCCTCAACTTTCAAAGCTATTTCCGCATTTGTGCCATAGTCTGCAACCATCGCAAGCTCTTCCTCAAGAAATCCCGACTTCAACATCATCGCAATTGCATCGGCTCCAAGTTCATGCTTTATGCAAGGCGGTACGTACAGGTCTACCTCTGCAGGCAAATTTCTCAGCCCTATATCCCCTGTTTTAATAACCGTAGCGTCTCTTTTCGGTGGTTTGACACCTCTAAGCTCCAAGGCTCTTTCGCCAGCAAAAGCAAGATCCCGGATCTCTATCCCCTGAAATATCGAAAGTTGTGTTGGATTCCCACTTACCGCCATCCTTTCAACTTCTTTCAGGTCAACTCTAAGCCTTTTTAGTAACTTGTCTACTGCGTCCACGACTATCCTGTGGGCTAGGTCCAGTCCGTATTCAATTGCAAAGGTGAGATGATCCATCACGTTTATGCCCGGCAAAGGATGATGGAGAGTTATTGCCGTGGAAATAACCTTACCGCTCTCGATATCTATGGCCTGAGCCCTGAATCCACTCGTGCCCAGGTCGATTGCTACTCCAATACCCATCAATTATCCCCCTCCCCATGCTCTTTTTCGCCATGCTCATGACTTACACATTCAAATTCGAATCCAAATTCTTCGGCTTTTCTATTTAGCAGGTTTATAAATGTTTTTCCAAGCTGCTCTGGACTGAGAGTCTTGTCGATGAGCAAAACGTTTAGCTTTGCCTCCACAACCCAGCCAACTAAACTTCCGTCCACGCTTACAGATTCATCCTTACCAGTTAAGCCGAGCTTCAAAACACCATTTTGCGACGAAAGGAGCATTTTATAATGCTGTATGTCCCCCGATAAATTCCTTAGCTCCTCCATTATCTCAACAATCAAATTTCTCATCCCAATTGCCGCAACAGGCTCTTTTAATTTTATAACAAAGCTATTCGAATACCAAGACGCCCCAGATTCGCGAGTGCTATCTATGAATTCATCTCTCACCTCGAGTTCCACAT
>CAYSRI010000144.1:0-3853 GCA_964433405.1 uncultured archaeon
GAACGCATGACCATTTTGATGGGCTTGGCTGGGGCAATGGTTCCTGCCGGGATGAGGAAAATCATAGCTTGGTTAATCCGGAACAGATTCATCGACGTTCTCGTCTCAACCGGAGCAAACCTGTTCCACGATCTACATGAAGCCCTAGGATTTAAGCATTATTTGGGTAGCGATTGTGTGAACGATGAGGAACTCTACAGAGAAGGCATCGATAGAATCTATGATGTATTTGCCTATGAAAAGGAGTTTAACAGGCTAGATTTTCTGATCTCGGAAATCTTTGCAGAATTCGAGGGTTCTTTCAGTTCGAGGGAAATCATTGAAAGAATTGCAGATAAAATAAAGAAAGAGGCGAAGGAGGACTCAATTGTCCTTTCGGCTTACGAGGAGGGTGTCCCGATCTTCTGTCCTGCGATTGCTGACAGCTCGATTGGCATCGGTGCATCTCTTGCAAATAAAAGGTGCGTGGTTGACACGATTAGAGATGTAGAGGAGTTGACAGAAATTGTAGCAAAATCGGAGAAAACAGGGGTAATTTACATAGGTGGAGGGGTTCCAAAGAACTTCATCCAGCAGACTGAAGTGGTAGCAAGGCTAAAAGGCTATGAAGTCGATGGTCACGACTATGCTATTCAGATAACCACGGATTCGCCTTACTTCGGTGGATTAAGCGGTTGCACCTTTGAAGAGGGAATCAGTTGGGGCAAAATAAACACTAAGAGCAAGAAAGTCCAAGTTTTTGTGGATGCAACAATAGCACTTCCAATCTTAGCCCATGGATTAATAGGTGCTAAAAGAAAATCAAATCCGACTTTTTATTTTGGAAAAGAGATTAGGGTTAGCTATTCTCAGAGGACCTAGCCAGAGCACGTTTGATAGCTTTTTCAACAGCCTTTTTGTGAGCATTTGCTGCTTTGTGAATTCCCCCGGAGAGACCCCTTGAAGCCACGCATGGAAAAATCTGTGTGTAATAGCCGGCCTTTGATGGTGCCTCTTCGATTCTCAATCCCTTAATTTTTTCGGCAACGTAGTAAGTTGAACCGCAGAAGGAGGATCTTCTAACCTTAACATCTTTTATTATTCCGTTTTCGATCTCTATTTCGAATTCGGGTCCTCCAAAAAGCTCAAAGAATGGATGATTCTCGATCTTTGGAGTTGCGCAGCAGATTTCATCCCACAGGATTCTAACTCCTACTCTTTCCCCTTCATCCCTGAGCTGTTTGTAGGATCCACTTTTAGCGCCACCAGAGATTACAAGAAGCTTAACTCCCCTTTCAGAGGCCTGTCTTATGAGTTCGAGGTTCAGGTCTGGATGTAAAAGGTAAGAAACTATTATATCAGGTCTGAAGTCTTCGGGTAAGTTCAAGTAGTCTTTTGGATTCTCAACGAGTGCCGGAAGATCTCTTTCGACTTCATAAACTATAACCCTGAAAAATTTCGAAAATTGTTCTATTGCTCTCCTGTTCTTCCCCTTTCTTACGACTACTCCTATTTGCATATTTTTTCGATCTCTGCTTTTATCTCCATGAATGGCTGGAGATTGCATACCTTGTAGGGTGGGACGTTGTTTATGTCTGCTTTTATGAAGCACTCGTTAAATGGAATCTTCCCCAGAACTGGATGCTTAATCCCTTCGATCAGTTTTTTTGCTTCTTCGGACTCAATGTACTTATTTACAACCACAGCAATTTTTTCAATTCCTATATCTTTTGCGAGTTTTTCAATTCTTTCTAGAGTTTCAAAGGCTCTGCTTCCAGGTTCAACAACTGCAATCAGCAGATCGACACCTCTTGCAGTCCCCCTGCCGAGGTGCTCGATGCCCGCTTCCATGTCCAATATTAACACGTCTTTTTCCTTAAAGATCGCATGTCTTAGTATAGCCCTTAAAAAGGCATTTTCAGGGCAAAAACAACCCTCACCGCCTTTTTCGATAGTTCCTAGAACGAGAACACGAACACCATCTTCATTGTATTCAGAATAAGCTTCGAAAATATCATCAACCTTTGGATTTAGCTTGTAGGTTCCCAAAGGCCCAACAACACGATCTTCAATTATCTCCTTAAGCTCCGATAGCGGTTTTAATTTCTTTTTTATTCCGAGAGCGGAGGGTAAATTCATAGCAGTATCGCAATCGATAGCAGTAACTTTGTATCCATCTTTGGCGAATAAATGTGCAAGTATCGCAGAGAGCGTAGTTTTTCCAACTCCACCTTTCCCTGATACGGCTATTTTCATATGTGAAGAAGTCCTGGGGCGTTAAAAAAACTTTTAGGTTTGTAAAGAAGTTTGGAAATTTGAGATTTTCTGGAACGAAATTTGGATGTGCAAGACCATTGCCACCCTATCCACAGGGTTCGTATTTCTGTCAACTTTGTTAGGACCTTGACTTAATATCTTAATTTTGGTATTAATGTGAACTACCCCTTGCGTGAGCGAGGGTACCTCGCCTCATTGAGAGAACATGCCCTCGATCACCTTCCTGTAAGGAATTACGAGGAGTAGAGGGTCTCTATCTGCGAGCATTCGACTCGCACCCCCAACATCTAAGATTTTCAGGGAAGCGTTGTAATCTCTATCAGCTTCCTATCCACATTTGGGACAGGTAAACCACCTGTCCTTTAATGTTGGATCTTCTACGACATAAACACAAGTTGTAACACCCACCTTCCCTGCTTTATCTCCTTTCGGAAGGGGACCTAGCAGCAACAGTAAGTTAAAATGTTAAACTTTTTCAGAAGCACATGTCTTTAATAAGCTTAGGTTTTTGTTAAATTTAGGGTAAATTTTAAATATTTGTTTGGTAATAGATTATCAAATGGTTGATCCACGAGACTTCTATACAAAATTTGGTTCTGGAGTCTGTGTGATTAAGGATGGGAAAATTCTAGTAACTTATCTTTTGTGCGAAGATGAAATTCAAAAAATAGAAAAAATATCTTCTTTAATTTCTGCCCTGCCTAAGGATTTTGATACTGGAATCGTCGATTTTGATGAAAATAACAGATTTGGGGTTTTTCGAGTGGGGGAAACCTTTTTAGTTTTTCCAGTGAGAACCGATAACATTGCAGAGATAATCCAAAAGAGGGAGATTATAAATGCCAGTTAAATTTTATATTGTAGAAAAAGAGGGAAAAATAAAGGCAGAAGGGCCAATGGATAATGATCTTTTTCTGAAGCTTAAAGAATCAGGCATAAGAAAAGCAATTCTACTTGGGAAAGAGACTGCAATTTACTTTGAGAGTGTGGAAGGAAAATATGTTATGGTGGGGGTTGAAAGAGGTTCAGCGGGTTTCGCAAGGGTTTTTGCAAAGAAAATTTTAGGAGAAGAGAAAAAGAAAGTCGATCTGAAGTCCATCGAAGATGCATTCGAGTTTGCGAAGAAAGTCGAAAACGCTAGTTTGGACGAACTTGCAAAATTAAGGTGATCCAAATGCTTTTTGAGCTTTTGAGTTTGGTTTTGGGTTTTGGTGTGGGTTTTGGGGTAACTTGGAATCTTTTGAAAAAAGGAGTTGAAAAAGAGGAAAAAATAGTTGAGCACGCAAGAAAAGAAAAATTGGTAGAAGTAGTAGGAACAGTAGGAAAGTCTGAAGTAGAAACAATTCTGAAAGAGCGTCCAAAAACGATAGAAGAGATTCCGGAATACATTTCGCGCAAATACATGCTGCAAGAAGTTACTTTGCTAACCTTGGAAGGATTGCCAATAACTTCCAACAGCTCAACAAGAGACGAGGATACAGCCGAGGGTCCTGAAATTATGAAGTTTGCAAAGCGTGTGCTGGATTCAGATAGAGTTGTTCTTGTAGGTGGAGAGAATCGTATTATGGTACTAGAGATAACTCCGGAAGTTTTGCTT
>CAYSRI010000145.1:0-3739 GCA_964433405.1 uncultured archaeon
GATTCCTAGAAGAGGAAACTTTCGAAAGAACAGGAATAAAAATAAAAATCCCGGTTGATGTGAAGGGTTCCGAGATTTTGCTCGTTCACAATGCCGGAGATTTCTTGACGAGACCAGAAAATGTGATTGCTTTTGCTATCCTTTTTGAAGAGGCCGGTTTGGACTGGACTTTGACGAGTGAGGCCATAGGCTACGATGCTGTGAACTATGGGGTCTGGTACGACGACGTTCAGCTTGCAAGAATCGCTTTAAAGCACATAGAGATTGCGAAAAAGCTTGAAGTTGAGAAGATAGTTGTCGGAGAGTGTGGACATGCCCACAAGGCCTTTCTGGTTCTTGCCGACAGAATAATTCCAGATGGAGACATAGTTCCAATAGAGAGCTGCATTCCAATTCTCTGGGAGCTTGTTAGAAATAAGCTGAACCTTGATCCAATGAAAAACGATTTTCCTGTTACACTGCACGATCCCTGCAATATAGTAAGACTTTCCGGAATCGTTGAACCTCAAAGGAAGATACTTCGTAAGATCTGCCCTCAATTCAGGGAAATGGAACCAAATGGAGTTTACAACTATTGTTGTGGCGGCGGTGGCGGGCTTGCGGTAATCAACTCTCTTAATTTTCCAGAATTCAGAAACAAGATTTCCTCAAGGGTAAAGTTTTCCCAGATCCTAACTGCGTTCAGGGACTCTCTTGGGCCAGAAAAAAGAAAATTTGTTTGCGCCCCGTGCAGCAACTGCAGATCGACACTGAGAGACCTTTTTGAATCCTACAAAGCTGGAGAAAAATGCGGAATTCAGCATTGTGGGCTGGCCGAGCTCATAGCCAATGCATTGGTGGATAATAAAAGCTCTTTCTTAAATCAGATTTAGTTTTTGATTGGAAGTATATTTATGCACTCTCATCATTTGTAAACTGTGGCAATGCTGGACATCTATAACTTTCAGCTTCTGATAACACTCGGGAGCGCTTTGGGAGTGTCCTTTGTTCTAAAGGACTATGTAGCAAGCGCAATTGCCGGAATAATATTCCGGAGAGTCAAGAACATAAGACCAAACACAAGAATTAAGGTCATGACAAATCCAGTGATAAAAGGTGACGTAATCGATATCGGATGGTTCAGAACCACGTTAAAGGAAGTGGGAGATGGGGAAAGGCTTCCAAGCGTTCATACAGGCAGGATTCTGAAGATTCCAAATTTCTTTCTTTTCAACAACCCTATCGTGATATACGATGAAACGATCACGGACGAGGTGGTTGCGTATATCGAAGCAAAAGCCTTCGATCCAAAATTCATCGATCTCATGCGGGAAGCAATTGAAGAAGAAGGACACAGGGTCGTGGAAGTAGGTGTTTTTCAGAAGGAGAACTACTTCATTGTTCACGGAATTTTTGAAAATGATATTAGTGAGATGACAGACGTGAGAAGCAAAATTCTGTTGAACTTTTTCAAAAAAGTTGCATCAAAAAGAGCTGCTTAGCCCAGCTTCTTTCTTTTCATTTCAGGATAAAGGATCTCCTTCACCGAGTCGAGGAATCCTGTGTAAATGTGAGCATCAACGACGAAATGTGCATAGCCGTAATTACTAAAACCCGTTAACTCTGCAACATATTTTGTTAGCAAAGAGAAACCAAACATGTTGGCATGCATTGCTCCATAAGCATCGTTGGACCGCATGTAAAAGATCCCTTTAAGCTTTTCTTTACTGGTTACAAACTGGTATCCCCTAAGGCATGGTGGATCTCTGCTAGTAAGATCCCAGGAGCGTGAAATTCCAACATAGCAGTCTCTCCTGCACTTATCACCTTTCAGCTTTTCTATGGCCTCGAAAAGCTGGTCAACTTTTACGGGATCTTTAAGGCAGAATCTAGCCCTTTCAGCGTACGTATACTCCTCACCTTCCTTTAAAATGTTCTCTCCAACTCTTTCAAGCAGTTTATCGGCACAAATGATGTAGTCATGCGCATAGTCGATGCCATAGCGCTCCGTAAAAGGTGCTTTATCATGTATTCTGTTCTCCTCAGGTTTTAGGACCTCTATAAAGAGTCTATGGATGAATTTACTCGTTTTTTGCCCCTCAAAAATATCCCATTCTGTTTCTTTGATCTTTCCATGGTTGTATATTACTTCGAGAGCCGAATGCCATGCGGATGAAAGGTAGTCCTCAATAAGATGAGTTCCAAGATTCGTGTGTCCGTAAACTTCCTCCTTTGGCTCTGAAACCGATCTAGCTCTCTTCAAATCTCTCTCGTAAATATGGGGAACAGTTACAAGCATAGCTATACTTCCCTCTGGAAGTTCTGCCCCCTCAGCAACACTCTTCAGAGCATAGGAAAGGAATCGGAAGTTCGGTTCGAAGTAGTTGAGGCAGTCTAGAGAACGAATGTAGGCTGTAAGATGCAGTTTCTCATCGAACAGAAATGATATCTCGGTTATAGCCGGCGGATTTTGCGAAAGGGTATCTTCAGGTCTCCATATCGGAATGGACACCCTTCTTGTATACCTCTTTTCCCTCAGCTTTCCTACCGCAGCATCTAAAACTTCTCTAAACCTAAAAAGATACCTCTCGCCAAAGTAGTCCTTTGCAACTTCAGCTTCGGAAGGTTTTTCAACGACCAAAAGGCTGGGATCAACGCCAAGATAATTACCATACCTCGATCTGCAAAGAACCCCATTTTCGAGTATTTTTCCTACTATCGCCCTTTTTGCTTCATCGCATTCCTTTGAGATTATCATCCCTTTCTGTAAAAATTTTTGGTATTAAATCTTTATCCACTGGCATGCATTGTTAACGCAGCCACACTTCATCCCCGATGGGTTGTAGCAATCCTTCCACTCGCAGGTTGTCACAATGTCTTCATCTATCCCCATGCAAACCTGTCCCGAACAGCCACCTACTTTGCAGTCCGCGTCACTCTTGCAGCTCGCATGGGTCGACCAACCGCAGAACTCAGAACCGCGCCTTTCAAGCTTCTTAGCCTCGCCAGAAAGTCCAACGAACTCAACGCCGATATCGGTTGCATTGAAGATCTTCACCTCTTTCTGGCAAAGGCACCTGAGGAGCTGACCGTCGTAGTCCTTTTCAATTATTCTGTACACTCCGTCACCTCTCTCAACCAGAATCTCATCGCTTCCGCAGTTTACCGTTACGTAAGCCCTGATAACTTTAGCCAGCGAATCGTAAACGTAATAGTTTTCATAACCTCTTGTAAGATCTGAACAGTTTCCAACTTCGAAATTCACTTTTGCCCACTTTTGCCCGCACTCGCCCCTGAAGAAAGCCCACTCCTCACACTCTGTTTTGTCAGGGAAAACACAGATTCCTGCCTGTCCTTTTGGCGTACTCTCTATCCTGTACTCGTATCCCATCTGCTTGCAGTAAACTGCCGCAGGATTAGCCAGACCGACATTATTTTCATGTGTTTCTTTGTTTCCAGCTTCATAGGCCTGCTTTAGAACCGAGATTCCCGAAATCACTACCACCAGTATTGCCAAACCAACCAAGATCCTGTTCATGCACTTCAATCTCGAATAATGTATTTATATTTATTTTATTTAGAATATTTTATTAATTTCTTACAGCATAGTGAACTACCATCGCTTACGCAAGGATCTTCCCGATTCATTGAGAGAACTAACCCCTTGATCACACTTCTGTCGCTAATCACGATGATTAGAGGTTTCCCCTTCCAAGAGCATTTTGTGGTTCGCAGCTCCACATCCAGTATGTTCAAAGAA
>CAYSRI010000146.1:0-1999 GCA_964433405.1 uncultured archaeon
AAAAGATAGAGACATCGTGCTTCAGAACTACATAGAGGGTGAACCAGAGAAGATAATCTCCAAGCTTGGAGTTGAGAGCAAGCTCAGATTTCACTGTCTGTCTCTTATTTGCGATGGCTTTGCGACAGACATTAAGAGTTTAAAGGAGTTTTTTGAGTCGACCTTATTTGCAAAGCAGTCTGATATTCACGATTTTGAGCTTGAAAGAGCAATAAGACAGCTTGAAAACTGGGAGATGGTAGAAGTCGGGAACAAGATAGTCCCAAAAAAACTTGGTGTGATTGTTTCGAAGCTCTACATAGATCCTCTTACTGGTTTCATATTCTATGATACTGTAAGGAAGTTTGAAAGCCTGAGTGAACTTTCAGCACTTCACCTTATTTGCAGAACTCCCGACATGGAAAAGCTAAGCCTGAAGAGAGACGATGATTGGGTTGAGGATCTTGCCTTTAAGATAAGAAAAGAGCTAACTTATTATCCTTCTGAAAGCTCAATAGACTACGAATGGTTTCTTTTGGAAGTAAAAACAGCCTTTTGTCTCAGAGACTGGATTAACGAGGTCGATGAGAACGAGATATGCGAGAAATATTCAATAGCACCTGGAGACCTCAGAAGGCTAGTGGAGACGGCGGAATGGCTTTCACATGCTCTGTCAAGAATTGCAGGAGAGTTTGGAAAGACCGTCCCACGACTTGAAACCAGAATCAGATACGGCGTTAAGGAAGAGCTTCTTGACTTGGTATCGATTCGCAACATCGGCAGAGTAAGGGCAAGAAAGCTCTACAAAGCAGGAATCAGGAGTAAGGAAGATATCCTCGCTAACAGATCCAAAATTAAGAGGATTCTAGGCGAAAAAATTGGAGAAAAGGTGCTAAGGGAGCTGGACTCCTTCAAGTCTTAAAAGAGCCCTCTTGATCTCAACACCCGCAGAATATCCACCGATCCCATGTCTCGCAACGATCCTGTGACATGGAATTAGGACTGGAACCGGATTTTTTCTTAAGGCCTGCCCGATCGCTCTTGGCGATGTATTTAGTTCCTCGGCAAGTCTTCCATAGGTCGTTATTTCGCCATAAGGTATTTTGACTACCATTTCTAGAACTTTGATCGTGAATTCTGGTAGATCTAGCTCGAAGTCGCAATCAAAGTCGACTTTTTCCCCCCTGAAATATTTCTCTAACTTTTCGGACAGCGCGCTTTTCTTGAATCCAAAGGCAGGAGTTTTCGAGAAAAAGGCTCTTTTTACTCTACCTTCGGCTGTTATAACATTGAAATAAAAGCCTTTCCAGAATATCGAAAACATCAGAAATCCTTCCCCGCAATCTCCCTCAGTCTTTCTATTCCCTTTATCTCTTTTATAACTTCCGCAACAGATTTGGGAACAAACTTCTCCCACTCGTCTCCCTCGAGCATTTTCTTCCTTATTTCCGTTCCGTGATACTCATGCCTATTAACTAGGCCAGTTTTAACAACTCTGAAGTTTGCTTCAGTAAAAAGTCTATAAACCAGCGGGTTGTTTGTGTAGACAACGTCAAAGTAGGGCGTCATAGAGCAGACGTGGGCAACCCAAAGACTGTTCCTGTAAATGTCCTCAAGCGGGATAATGTAAATTTTCTTTCGAGTCTCCAGTTCCTCGATTGCCCTAGAGATCATCATGATTCTTTCTCCCGCGGTAAAGGGGTTTTCAAGGGTGTGACTCTCTTGAGCACTGCCAATTCCTATGATTAGCTCGTCAACCTCATTCAGGATCTTTTTCACGACTTCTTGGTGTCCGAGATGGTATGGCTGGAACCTCCCTATAAACAAACCCCTCATCTCGGTCTCCTCACAACCCTGTATATGTCATCCTTGAGCTTTCTTCCGGTTTTCTTTTCCCATTCCTCGATTGAAATGCCGTATTTCTCCTGAATCCTGTCCCTGTAATACTCTGGAATTACATTGAAAGTGCAGAATGGTATTATTCTGCCGTCGGGAGTTGCATAGTGTATTTCGCAACGTT
>CAYSRI010000146.1:2009-3653 GCA_964433405.1 uncultured archaeon
TCGTAATTGTAGAGATCCTGGAAATGCATAAACCCAATGAAAAGAGATTTCTTATGGAATTCACCCAAAGCGGAATAATCGTGTTTTACTAAAATATTGAATAGGATGCTTCTCATGCTCATCCCTTTCGGAGCCTTGGAAGAATCTATGAACTTCCGGATGTCTATTACATTTTTCAAAGCCTTAAGGGATTTCATTCTGCTATCTCTAATCTCATCAGCTTTTTTATCGAGAAACTCGAGAAAGCCAGTAACGTCGATGAATCTCGTAATCGGGATCATCTTTCCGTCCTCGATGAAGAGATAGGTAGCCATTCCGCATGCAAAGTGAGCAGTTAACTCATACTGCGGCCTCGAGGTTATCGCTTCTACGAACTTCGAAACTGGGACGACGCTGGGAACAGGATAAAAGTCGTCTTTGCTAATCTCTCCGTTTGTCTGCTCCTCTATTGCTTTCAGACAGTCCGGAATCGTTATCCTGTACTGATCTCTCTCCTTCTTTGGCATGCTCCCGACGAGGCTTACGGGCTGAAAGTTCACTCCGCGGACAATGTCAACGTTTTTGGCTGCAAACCTTATTATATCCGCAAGCTGATGATCGTTTACGCTCTTTATTATAGTAGGAACAAGAACTATGCCAAGTTCAGCTTTTCTGCAATTTTCGAGGATTTTTGGGATTTCATAGTGGTTCTTTGGATTGGTTTTTTCATCAATGCCATCGTATGATAAGTATACCGTGTTGACACCAGCTTCTCTCACCTTTGCAGCGAAATCGTTTTCGAGCGCAAGCTTTATACCATTAGTGTTCAGCTGAATGTGATCGTAGCCTTCTTCCTTAATCACTCTTATGATCTCCAGCAGATCTTCTCTCAGCGTCGGCTCCCCACCTGTAAGCTGCACAGCATTGCAGGGTACAGGCTTCATCTGCTTAGCAAGCCGAACCATCTGTCTTATCTGCTCGACTGTTGGTTCATAAACGTAACCAGCTCTTTTTGCGTAGAAAAAGCAATACCAGCAAGCCAAATCGCACCTGTTCGTCAGCACTATGTTCAGCAAAGCTGTGTGACTCTTGTGATTCCCGCACAAACCACAGCTAAAGGGGCAGTTTCCTTTTTCGGTGATAGGATTTTCGATCCCCTTTCCATCTCTTGCAAACCTTGATGCCCTCTTAAAGAGCTCTAAGTCCCCCCAGTATACATCCACAAACTCCCCATGATCTTTGCATGTCTTTTTTATCATCACCTTTCCATTTTCTGGATAAACTTCTGCCTCAATTATTGCCAAGCATTCAGGACAGAGGGACCGGGTGTTATAGGGCAAGGTTATTTCATTCATTAATCCGATTAATGTTTGCGAGTATTTTACCTTTCTGTTGTTGCTAAGTCCCCTTACGAAAGGGTGGGGATATGTTAGGGGAGGTGGGGGGGAGTAAAGCTTTGTATAGTTGTCCTGCTCAGTTTTTTGCGATTAGAGGACAGAAAGAGATTATAACGCCTTATCAAACATCCTAAATGAGGAGTTGGGGTGATCCTGAATGCCTGTGAATGGAGAGTCTCTCAATGAAGTTAGAAGCTCCTTGCGTGAGCTATGAGTAGTTCACGGACCACTGGACTCCACATAAAACCCATCCATAACATAGGAACTG
>CAYSRI010000147.1:0-3624 GCA_964433405.1 uncultured archaeon
AAATTACGCACTGAGCGAAAGCGACCTAATCATTGCGGTAGGTTGCCGTTTCAGCGACAGGACCACGGGCAATGCAGCGCTTTTTGCTCCCAATGCCAAAATAATACACATAGACATAGATCCCGCTGAGATCGGCAAGAACGTTCGTGTAGACGTTCCAATTGTTGGAGATGCGAAGAGAATTCTTGCACAGCTTAAAAAATACATTCAGTACAAACAGCGAAAAGAGTGGGAGGAAAAAATAAGAGAGTGGAAAGAGAAATACCCGCTCAAATATCGCAAAGAAGGAATTAAACCGCAGTTCGTGGTCGAGAAGGCATGCGAATTTTTCCCTGATGCAATAGTTACAACCGAAGTCGGACAAAATCAGATGTGGGCAGCTCAGTATTTCAAGGTAAAGTACCCTAGGCAGTTTATTAGCAGTGGAGGACTCGGGACGATGGGTTTCGGATTCCCCGCTGCAATGGGTGCAAAAGTTGCGTGTCCCGACAAGGATGTGATAGACATAGCTGGTGACGGGAGCTTTATGATGAACATTCAGGAGCTTGCGACCTGTGTTCATTACGAAATACCTGTGAAGGTTTTCATACTAAACAACGGATACCTTGGAATGGTTAGGCAATGGCAGCAGCTTTTCTACAAGGAAAGGTACTCTGCAACCTGTATAGGTTGCGAAAAAATTAGCTATGAAAAAATTGCTAAGGGTTTTGGAGCCATGGGAATAACAGTTGAGAAACCCAGCGAAGTAGAGGATGCATTGAAAATCGTCAAGGAGAACAGCGACGTACCGGCAGTGGTTGACTTCAGAGTTGACTTCGACGCAAACGTTCTTCCAATGGTTCCGCCAGGAAAGAGCTTAAAGGATATAATTGAGGTGGATTAATATGAAGTTCACAATCGCAGTGCTAGTTGAGAACAAACCGGGAGTTCTAGCAAGGGTAGCCTCGCTATTCAGAAGGAGGGGATTCAACATCGAGAGCCTTACGGTTGGAACCACGGAGAGAGAGGATCTTTCCAGGATGACTATTGTGGTAAACGGGGATGAGAGGGTCCTCGAACAGGTGACAAAACAGTTAAACAAGCTCATTGAGGTGATAAAGGTAAGCGACGTAAGCAAGGATTCCGTAGAGAGAGAACTGTGCCTTATAAGAGTTAATTCACCTCCAGAAAAGAGAGGAGAGATCATAGAGCTTACTAACATTTTTAGAGGTAGAATTGTGGACGTGGCGAAGGATAGCTTTATTGTGGAGATCACAGGAGACGAGGACAAGATAAACGCGTTCATCGAGCTCATGAAGGTTTATGGTATAAAGGAAGTCGCAAGGACGGGCAAAGTAGCGATGGTAAGAGGTGGAAAGAACGGTAAGTAGACAACCCGACCGTGAACGAAGTTCAATGATTCTTATTATTCAAATTATTCAAACTTCTTAAGTGAACTATCCTCGCTTACGGAAGGAACTTCTCCCTTCATTGAGAAGTTCTCTACAGGCATTCGGCTTACAGCCCCTCTGCAGTATACCCTTCGGAAGGAGACCGAGCAGCAGAAAGTTAAAACTTATAACTCTTACTTAATTTGAAACAAAAACTTTTTAAACGTTTAACCAAACTATGATTAGTATGAGTATTATTGTAGTGAGAAAAAAAGAAGACATTAAGGACTGTGATATTGCGATTATCGATTGCGAATATCCCGAAATTTTAAAAGAAGCTATAAAATGCAGTAAATTTGTTTTGATTTTAGGAAAAAAGTTTGAAAGCTCCGATCTAATAAGTAAAATCTCCAATTTGCTTTTCATAAGTAAAATATCGGATTTGATTTCGGATTACGAACTATTTAAATCCGTGGTCGAGCAGAACCTTGATCCAATAATCATTTTCGATGAAAGGTATATTCTTTACGCCAATCGGAAAGCTAAAGATTATTTCGGTTCTGAAAATCTGCAGGCAAAGAAAATACAGGATTTTGTACCAACAGAATATAAAAAACTTATTATAGAAAGCATAAATAAGATCGAAAAAGGGAAGACTGTTATCGCCGAGATACCAATGATTTTGACAGATGGTAAAAAAATATGGTTTGAGGCTAGTTTTGCCCATATAGATTTCAGGGGGCGACCTGCCGTACTGTCAATTCTGAGTGATATTACCGAAAAAAAGAAATTGGAAGAGAAGCTTGAAGAGAGCACTAGAAAATACATGGAACTCTTCGTCAATTCCTTAGATATAATTGCGATTACAGATCTTGAGGGAAAATTTATCGAGGTTAACAAGGCATTTGAAGATGCATTTGGATACAAAAATGAAGATGTAAAAGGAAAATACTTCGCTGAAGTCCTGAAGCTTGACAATAATGTGGCCAATAAAATTTTCGAAAGCTACAACAGAGCTTTTAGAGAAAAGAGAGACTTAAAAGGATTGGTATTTAAAGTTAAGAAAATTGATGGCAGTGAAATCTTTATCGAAGGGAATGTAAGGTTGCTATGGCAAGGGGACAAGATAGTAGGTTTTGTGGGCAATTACAGGGATATTACGGATAGAGTCGAACTGGAGAGGAGGCTCAAAGAAAAGGAAGAGATTTACCGATCCATTTTTGAGAATTCTCCAGTTTATATTTCTCTGGTAGACGAGAACGGAGTAATTATCGAAGCAAACCCATCAATTGTTAAAAGTCTAAATATACAACCTATTGGAAAGAAAATAAAAGATTTGTTTAAGGAAGAGATTGCCGAAAGAAGAATGTACCATCTAAGAAAATCCTTGGAAGAAGGTAGATTAATAGTAGACCAGGACGTCCGAGATGGGAAATACTTTATCAATAACTACATTCCGATCGAGTTGGCTGGGAGAAAACTGTGTTTGATAATTTCCCAAGAAATAAGCGAAATAGTAAAGCTAAACAAACTTTTAAGGCAGATAATAGAAGTAAACGAAGCAATGGTCAGAATTAGAGACCACAAAATGTTGATTGAGACTGTTGAAAGAATCCTTTCAGACTATTCAGCCAAAATTTCAAAAAATCCGATTACAGGATACATTTGCTTCAACATAAGCTATGGGGAAAAAAACTACGGTTATCTTTGCGTAAAGAGCGCACAGGAAATGGAAATAGACTTGCTTAAAACTCTGGCTGATGATTTGGCTTTAACATTTAGATCAATAGAGGATGAAAAAAGGAAAGATGAGCTTTATGAAAGACTTGTTAACAATATCCAGACAATCGCCTATCTCGTTGACGGAATAAGAAATCCCCTTGCAGTTATGCTTGCGTACGCAGAAATGCTGATTAATGATGAAAGGGCCAAAGAACGGGTGTTTCAGCAAGTGGACAGAATTGTTAAGATCATGCGAGAGCTAGATACATCCTGGCTCAAGTCTGAGGAGCTGGCCGGAAAAAGAAGTGCTCAGTGTGACGATTCCATGAACTAAAAACATTTACACTTTATTGTAGGCATATTGTTATTGCAAAGGTTCTGAGCTGTTTGGAAAAATATTTATTTTCACATTGCTGATAATTTATTATGTCTGGATCCGAGAGAAAGTCAATAATGGAACTTAGACCTGAAGACGTCGAAAGAATTTGGATCAAACATTACGACAAAGGCGTAATGTTTGATCCAAATTCTT
>CAYSRI010000148.1:0-3529 GCA_964433405.1 uncultured archaeon
TCTGTCCGCTTCCCATTCGCAGTTAGGGCAGGTATACCACCTGTCCTTTAGTGTTAGATTTTAAACAACATTATCATATTTGGAACATCTCTTAGACGTATTTCTTGGCTTAACTCTCACCACCCGCCTTCCAGCTCTTTTAGCTTGCTTTAATCGTTTTTAATGGATAAATGCGGATTTTGTAGCTGATCAGTATCTCTTTACTTTGCGATTCATTGGAACTAAATCTTAACCCTACCATCTTCCTTGCTGTGTCCCATACCTTTCGGAAGGGGACTTAGCAACAACAGAAAGTTAAAAAATTCACAAGGTTTAACTTTCCCTATTCAAAATAAAGTATCATGAATTCCAAGTCTAAGGAGATAGTAGTAAGAATCGGTGGATTGGCTTGCATAATGTGTGCAAAGACCGTAGAAGAGACTCTTAAAAGATTGCCTGGGATTTATGAGGTAAATGTCAACCTATCGACCGAGAAAGCTGTAATAATTTATGACCCCTCAAAGATCGAAATCGAGAGGATAAAAAGAGAATTAGAGAGCATCGGTTATCAATTCCTTGGTTTTGAAGGGAAATTAGAAGAAGAAAAGGATATTAAATTAGCCAAAAGGAATCTAACTGTAGGCTGGATTTCTGGAATCTTTCTATTCTCCTCAAAAGGTTATATCCCTCTTGAAATTCAATTTCTGATTGCAAGCTTTACAATAGCTTTTGCTGGAAGTGAAATCTTCAGAAGGGCATTTAGTGCAGTTAAAATTGGAACACTGACAATGGAAGTAATGTATGCAATTGCTATCAGCTCAGCATACCTTTCTAGCGTAATGGCAACTCTCTACATAATTCCAGAAGACTTCAATTTCTATCCTGAAAGTGTTATATTGATGGACTTTCTTCTTCTGGGCAAATTCCTTGAAGAAAGGGCAAAGAAAAGAACCGGAGAAGCAATAAAAAAGCTTTTTGCCCTACAGGTCAAAGAAGCAACGGTTTTAAAGGAAGGAAAAGAAATAAGAGTTCCTATAACCGAGCTAAGCGTTGGTGATATCGTCTTGGTGAAACCTGGTGAGAGAATACCAGTTGATGGAACGGTTTTGGCTGGAGAAAGTTTTGTGGACGAGTCAATGATTACTGGAGAGCCATTTCCCGCTCTAAAGAGGCAGGGAGACAAGGTTATTGGGAGTACTGTCAACCGAGACTCCTTATTGAAGATAAGGGCAGAAAAGATCGGAGAGGAAAGCCTTCTTTCTCAGATTATAAGAGTAACCGAAATGGCACAAAACTCGAAGCCGAACGTTCAAAGACTTGCAGATCGTGTTGTTGTCTTCTTCATACCCTCTGTACTCCTTATTGCAGTTATATGTTCCCTTTTCTGGCTCTTAGTTGGCGATTCCTTGCTTGCATTCACAACCTTGCTCAGCGTAATCGTAATCGCCTGTCCATGCGCCTTTGGATTAGCAACACCTACAGCTTTAACAGTTGCTGTTGGAAAAGGAGCAGAAAATGGGATTCTAATAAGGAATTCTGAAGCTATCGAGGAAGCTGTCAGAAGCACAATCGTTCTTTTTGATAAAACCAGAACGCTTACGAAAGGTGAGCTGAAAGTTGTAAAGATTATAAGCTTCGGATTACCCGAAAGTGATCTTTTAAGTCTTGCAGCGTCAGCAGAAAGATTTTCTGAACACCCGGTAGCAAAAGCACTAGTTAAAGAAGCTAGGGAAAGGGGGATAGAACCTTTCGATCCCGAAAGTTTTACAGCGATTCCAGGGAAGGGAATTTTAGCAAGAATAAATGGTAAAGAAGTGATTTTGGGAAATTCGGAGTTTCTTAGGGAAAAAGGAATAGAAGCAGAAGGAGATGGTGTTTTTATAGCCATCGATGGAAAACTGGCGGGAATATTTTTCGTTTCTGACACCATTAAAGAAAAAAGTAAGGAGTCCATTGCTTTGCTAAAGGCCATGGGACTAAAAGTAGGAATCGTAACAGGCGACAAAAAGGGCCCTGCTGAAGAAGTTTGCAAAAGTCTGGGTGCAGATTTCGTTGTTTCAGAAGTTCTCCCGGCTAATAAAGCTGAGATAGTTCGTGATTTTCAGAATAGGGGGGAAGTTGTTATTTTCGTTGGAGATGGCATAAACGATGCCCCCGCGCTTGCTCAGGCTAACGTGGGAATTGCTATCGGAAATGCAGAAGACATAGCTGTCGAGAGTGGAAATGTGGCTCTTTTAAGAGAAGATCCTATAGAAGTCGTAAAATTCATCAAGCTCTGCAAAAAAACGATGGCTAAAGTTCGACAGAATCTCTTCTGGGCTGTATTCTACAATGCGATTCTGATTCCATTTGCAGGAGGCATGTCTTTTATACTTTTCAACGTTCCATTCCGCCCGGAATGGTCAGCGGGGGCCATGGCACTGAGTAGCTTCAGTGTAGTTATGAATTCACTATCGCTCAGAAGGACGAGAATTTAGAGGTCGTATAGCATCTCAATATACTTCCTTCTATCTTCTTCGTCATACTGAATTAGCCAAGTCATCCAACATAGCTCAATCGGCCTATATTTGCAAATCTTGGCAATTTCCTCCACGGTCCTTATGAATTCAAAGTCATCGTTAACAGTCTGAATTCCAGCGGACTCAAGAATTTCGTTTATAACCCTCTTTACTATCTTGTCCGGCATAACCGTGTCAACACCACCCATCATTCTCAGATACTGATACGTTATCAGTCCTACACCATTTATTCTTCCCACTGCATCTTCTTTCCAGTTCTTCAAGCTCGAATTTTGAGCCCAGGTTCTCAGAGCAATTCTATCATCGGAGCTCAAGCGCGAAAGATACTTTGCAACCTCTATTGCGACATTCCAAGATCTTTGATTCTTCCATATTTTTCTCAGTTCATCCTTGCTGACATTTGCTAGATCTTTGAGTCTTCTTATTTACCTGAATTCTCTTTTGAACTCTAAAACCTTGGGAACCACTGCTTTGAAATAGTTAAGTCCGATCGAAGTGAATGCGGAATCTACGACCATTAGAACAACATTACCACCATATCTCTCTGTCCTTAAGCATCTTTCGCAGTGAAATCTGATCTCTGGAACTAAATTCATGTATCCATCCACGATCCGCTTTAGCTTGCTTTCATGCACAGTTAGCCACCCCTAGCTCAAGCAAGGGGCTTCTCGACTCGCAGCCACATCAAGTATGTTGAGGGAAGCGTTGTAGTCTCTATCCTCTTCCCATCCGCATTTAGGGCATACAAACCATCTGCGTAGCTTGAGCTGTTCATTTAGCTTTGCTTCAATCGTTTTTGATGGATAAATGCGGAATCTGTAGCTGATCAGCATCTCTCCAATCTTTTTTCATTGTAACTATATAAAGTTTTACTCTCGTATGCGCTGCTGTATCACCTCCCTTTCGGAAGGAGACTTAGCAGCAACGTAAGTTAAACTGCAGCTTTAAGCTTTCATAACCATTTTCGGTTCGAGAAGTTATCGATTTACTGGATGATCACTATTTATAACCGAAAAGTTTTAATAATTTGA
>CAYSRI010000149.1:0-1557 GCA_964433405.1 uncultured archaeon
TGGAGTACCATTCGTTTTGTCTCTCGTAAAGCAGGTAGTGATATTCCCAATACTTTCCTTGGTCCATTGCGCAGTTTGCAGCCATTGCAGCCTTGTAGGAGATCTCTCCGTGTACAGGAAGATCTCTGAAAACAAGCCTGACCACATTGCCGAAGTTCTCGAGGATCTTTTTCTCAACTTCTAGGGCAAACTTTGCACAGTATGGACAAGCATAGTCTGAAAATTCTATTATGGTAACCTTCGGGTTTTCAGCACCTATCCAGGGATCATCGTCTGCGCTGACATTCACAGGCTCCCTTTCAAGGCTCATAACATAATCTTCTAAGGCTATCTTTTTGCCATCTCCAGAAATGTAATACTTTGCAGTGGCCAGAGTTCCATTGCTATCGTAGAATTCAAGCGTCACCAAGTAAAACTCCCCGGCACTAGTGTAATCTTTAGCCCTTACACTTACTTCAGGATAGGACATCTTTATCTGCCTGTTTATTTCTTGTATCGCCTTGCTTAAATTCTGTGAAAAGTCCTGTGAATTTTTACCACTTGGTCCGCTTGGTGTCATTTGAATTATACTCAAAAGCAAGAAGCATGCTACAAAACCTAGAATTATTCCAGCAACAAGTATTGTCAAATCCTTTGCGTTTTTCATGCGCTAAATTGGAGGGCGTCCATATATATTTTATCCATGAGGGGTTTATTTTGGTTATAAACACAAAAAATTTATTTAGGAGACGAATCTGTCTAGCCTTCGTAGAAACTCCAGAATTCTCTCTCTCGAGGTTGCATAGCTTAGCCTGACCCAATTTTTGAAAGCTATTCCAAAGGCAGAACCTGGTGTTAGGGCCACGAATTCCTTCCTTAGAAATTCCTCGCAGAACTTATCACCGTCTCTGCCCACGTTCATGAAGATATAAAAGGCCCCTTTTGGAGGAGCATATTCTATACCGAGTTCATCGAGTTTTTTCATTATTATGTCTCTTCTTGCTTTGAATTCGGAGACCATCTGTTTTATGAAGCTTTCATCCATTTTGAATGCTTCCAAAGCTGCATACTGAACGAATGAAGTCGGATGGCTGACAGAATGGGACTGCATAACGTTCATTTTCTCGATAATCCACTTTGGGGCCACAGCGTAACCAAGTCTCCATCCAGTCATCGAATACGTCTTCGAGAACCCGTTTATCGTAATCGTTCTTTCGAACATTCCGTCAAAGCTTGCAAGGCTGTAGTGAGTACCCTCAAAGATGATCTTTTCGTAGATCTCGTCGGACATAACGAGCATGTTCTTGTCGACTGCGAGATCTCTGACTTTCTTCAGAAATTCCCTATCGTAGACTATGCCGAGAGGATTGCTCGGGGTGTTTATTACGACCATCTTCGTTTTTGAGCTTATGAATTCTTCAATCGGCGCATCGCTAAATCCCTCGCTGTGCGGAACCCATATCGGTTTTCCTCCCGCCATTAGAACGCAAGCTTCATAGCTGACCCAAGATGGGTCCAGTAGGATTACCTCGTCGCCCTCTTCGATCAGGCACATCATGGCTTCAAAGATTGCATACT
>CAYSRI010000149.1:1567-3514 GCA_964433405.1 uncultured archaeon
TCGCCCCAGGTGTTACTATGACATTATCTGCAGTGGCTGGAACGCCGTTCTCTTTCCGCATCTTTTCAGCGATTGCATTTAAAAGCTCAGGAATCCCTTTGGTCGGCGTGTAGAATACCTTTCCTTCATTCATTGCTCTGTAAGCAGCATCTATTATACTCTGAGGAGTCTTAAAATCGGGTTCCCCAACGCTCATGTCAACTACATCTTTCCCTTCCTTTGCCAGCTGTTTGGCTATTGCTGAGATTCTGAGAGTGACTGAGGGCTTTACGGCATCAACTCTTTTTGCCGGATTCATACTCCCTTAACCTCTTCACCAATTTCACAGCAGCCTCTACTGCGCGTTTTGCATAGTCAACCCTTTCAGCAGCGGCAACTCTCCCCATTCCAGGGCCACTTATTCCCAGTGTTACGGGCTTCCCATACTCGATGCTGAGATCAACTATTTTCCTCGAAGCGTGCTGGGCGACAATTTCATCGTGTTCAGTTTCGCCCTCGATCACGCAGCCTATTGCAACGACTGCATCAACTTTTCCTTTTTCCAGCATCTTTTTGATCGCTATCGGGATGTCAAAGGTGCCAGGAACGCGAATGATCTCCGACACTTCAGCGCCCAAGAATTCGGCGTGTTCTTTTGCAAGGATCTCCATCATGTATGTTATATCTCTGTTGAATTCTGAAACTACGAATCCGAGTTTGATCTTTTGTTCCATATCTTTGGAATCTGCGTGGGGTTTTTAATTTTTGCCAGATAAGATTTTCATGAAACTTCTAAAAACTTTTAGGTTTGCACGGAAATTTTTTGCGATCCGTAAGCTTAGATGAGCTTTATAATAAGTTTTTTAAGCTAAACTAAAAAATGAGGATATGAAAAATTTGTTGTTAGGCGTATGCGCACTTCTGTATGGTTTTGGGCCTCTCAATAATAAACCAGTTATGGACGAAATAGGCATATATTAAAGTTCCAGACAGCTGCTAATTTCTGTATTAACTGGTGACCACCCTTCTGAAGTTACGATTCGTAGGGAATTGTATAATATTTTAGTATTTAATTTTTAATCTAAATCTGTCTTAAAACTGGCTGAATCCAGTTTGGATAGACAATAATTAAATTCGCTTCGAGTGGCTTGTTTATATCATAGAAAAGCTTAAATACTCTAATGTTATCAAGTCGATTGGTGCAAGAAGATGTTCGGGACAACTGATTTGGAATTGGCTGGATATAAACAGGGCTCTGGAAGAGCGGGCAGTTTAAATTTGGCTTCGGAGGGCAGACTTTTGCCAAAGAAAGTCTTCTTCACTTCGGGTGTCGGAAAACATAGAGATGCGCTTGTTAGCTTTGAGCTTGCATTGAGAGATGCCGGAATTGAGAAATTCAACCTAGTGACGGTTAGCAGCATTTATCCACCAGGATGCGAGATGATAACTAAAGAGGAAGGGTTGAAAGAGCTTTACCCGGGGCAGATCGTTTTTTGCGTAATGTCAAGATTCACAAGCTGTGAAAAGGGCAAGAAAATCTTTGCTAGCGTTGGAGCAGCGATTCCAGATACCCCAACTTTAAATGGCTACCTGACCGAATATCACGGATACTGCAACGGAGAGGAAGGGAAGCATGCTGAAGAAATGGCGGCATACATGCTTAGAACAGCATTCGACATCGAGCCTGGCAGAACTTTTAATGTAACTGCTACTGCGGAAGTTGAAGAGTACACAACAGTAGTTGCAGCAGCGGTTTTTGTGATCTGAAATGGAACATACAACTCCGATTGAGGTCTCGAACAAGAATTTTGCTGAGCTTTTGAATTCGATGTCTAAAACAGGTTTTCAGGGGAGAAGGCTAGGCTTAGCCTTTGAAATATGGCTTGAAATGTTAAAAGAAGAACGCATGACCAGTTTGATGGGCTTGGCTGGGGCAATGGTTCCTGCCGGGATGAGGAAAATCATAGC
>CAYSRI010000150.1:0-3480 GCA_964433405.1 uncultured archaeon
CTTCAAGGCTAACAAAATCCTTGTTAACATTTTTGTGTCCCCAGTTTTGGCAGAAAATGCAGTCGAAGTTACAACCATAGTAGAATACTGCTAAATTAGTTCCGAGGAGCTTGCTGCCCTTGCAGAACCATGAATTGCAGCAGTTCGTTGGAAGAAGATCCTCATAGTATGTTAGATTTCCGTAAAAGGGCTTTCCACAGAGAGCAAAGCCTTTGCACTCATTTGCACATAGTTTGCAGTTTCTTACGGGCTTAGCAGGCTTAGGATGAATTTTATCTACCAATTCCAAGGCTTTTTCTGACTTTGCACAATCCACACAGATACCCAAATATTTTGAAGGCGCATCTCTTCCACAGAAAATGCATTTCATAGTTATTTCATAGTTAGATTTTAGTATAAAAGTTAAAGCTTTTGAAGCTCATCCCTGCTAAAATTAATATACCACTCAAAAACTTCTTGCATGGATCTTTGGGAATTCATAAAGAAATACTACATTGACTCGATTGTTTACAAGGAGGGTTATAACGTCGTCAACACGCTTACTTGGGCAATAATACTTGTATTTGCGGTTTTTCTGGTCTATAAATTCCTTGAAAGTAGGCTCAAAATAGACAATAAATTTATCCTTTCGAACATCCCCTACGTAGTTCTCGGCTCCTCCGTCAGAGTGGTCGAGGATGCGGGTTTTTTACAGCCCCCTATTTCATATGTTTTCATGTCCCCATTTATATTCTTCCTGATCTTCTTTTTGGCCTTTCCAACCCTATTGATCTCGCATAGATTTGCAGGTGATAGATACTACATTCCATACAGCTTTGTAGGTTTAGTATTTGCAATCTCCACTCTTGTGATGCTTTTTTTGAATTTAAACGTAAAGAATCCACTTGTCTTGCCTTACGGAACTCTAGCAGCCTTTATTCTTGCTGCAGCTTTTTATCTCATTCCGGGCAAAACTAAAAATTTGCTTAGCGCGTCTGTTATGTTTGCACACATGCTCGACGCTTTTGAGACATTTTTGGGTGTGCAATATCATGGCTATGTCGAGATCCACGTTCTTCCAGGATTCCTAGTTGAGAAATTCGGTGCAATATCGCTTCCGATTGCTAAGTTTGGTGTAATCGGTGCAGTCTTGTACATTATAGATACTTTGGAGGAGAAGGAAAGTCTAAAAAGTTTCCTAAAGTTCGTCCTACTAGTTTTAGGCCTTGGCCCGGCTTTAAGAGACGGCTTAAGAATAACTTTCGGAGTTTGATGGCTAATATGATCATAACTCTGTTAACGGACTTTGGGGATTTTTATCCAGGAGTTATGAAGGGTGTAATTCTTAGACTGGCTCCTCGAGCAAGAATAGTGGATATTGCACACTCTGTCGAGCCTCAGAATGTTTTTCAGGGAGCATTTCTGCTATACCATTCTTATCGTTATTTCAGAAATGCGATTCACATTGCAGTTGTTGATCCAGGGGTCGGAGGTGATAGAAAGGCTTTGGTTATTAAAACCAAAAATCATTTTTTCGTTGCTCCAGACAATGGTATCGCATACCCCTCAGCTGTTGAAGATGGAATTATTGAGATCTATGAAATCGATCCATCGATATCTAAGCTTGTGGGTGAACTTTCCACGACCTTTCATGGCAGAGACATCTTCGCTCCTGCAGCAGCTCTGCTGTTGAAGGGAGATTTCAGCTACTTCAGAAAAATTGAGCGTATGAAACAACTAGATCTTTTTGAACTCTCTTTTGAAGGGCGAATTTTGAGGGCCAGGGTAGTTTATGTCGACAGGTTCGGAAATCTGATCACTAACGTGCCTGCGAATCTTTTGGCAGGTGCAAAAGGTTTTAATCTTTTTGGCATAAATTTTCCGATGGTGAGAACTTACTCAGACGTACCCATAGGCAAGCCATTGGCCTTGATAGGCAGCTTTGGAACCCTTGAGCTTAGTGTTAGAGAAGGAAGCGCTGCAAAAATGCTTGGAATTGGTTCGGGACTGATTGAGCTGGAGGTGCTGAAATGAACGAGAAGATACTTGCCAAGATGATCGAATCTGTCAACAAACATATGCCAATTGCCATGAAGAACCTTGAAGAGATGCTAAAAGAAAAAGAACCTTATATATTGGCGAAGGATGGAAATGAGTATTATATAGAGAAAAAAGAGCTTGAATTTATCGCGGAATACGTGGATGAGTTTGATAGAAAGAAATTTAAAATCCCGATAATATTAGAAATGTGCGAAATAGGCGGGGAGAGGGTAATTTTTGTAAGGGATAAGTTGCATATAAACTTCATAAAGAAAGTTTTTGGTTATGATCGGATGGTAAACGATAGCTTAATGTTGTACCTTTATGAGCTTCCTGCAATCCGAAGGAAGCTTAGAACTGCTAGTCAGGTTATGTTCAGGGTGGAATTATGAGCCTTTTCGGAACGAATGGTGTTAGAGGTATTGCGAATGAGGATCTAACTGTGGAGATGGCGTTGGATCTGGGGAGGGTTATAGCAACTCTGAAGCCAGGTAGAATTGCAGTGGCGTGCGACACTAGGCTTTCAAGTTTCATGTTGAAATCTGCAGTTCTTGCGGGCATAATGTCTGCAGGAAGCGATGCAATCGATTTAGGCATCGCGCCCACCCCGGCCCTTCAATTCTACGCTAAAACTAATGGTATTGCAGGAGTCGTAGTTACCGCAAGCCATAATCCTAGAGAATACAACGGAATAAAGTTTGTGCAGGAAAATGGAGCTGAGTTTTTCAGAGAAATGGATGAAGAGAGCGAAAAAATATACAACAGCAAAACCTTCAAAATTGTGAAGTGGAACGAAGTTGGGACTCTACTTAGAGATGAATGCATAGAACCTTACGTTAGAGCTATTGTTGAAAGTGTAGATTTCGAAAAAAAATTCCGTGTTGTAGTTGACTGCGGAAATGGTGCAGGTTCTTTAACCACACCGGAGATCCTTAAAAGACTTGATTGTGAAATACTCGGAATAAGCTGTAATCCCGATGGCAGATTTCCCGCAAGGAATCCGGAACCCGTGGAAAAGGAGCTCGGAATGCTAAAGAAGACTGTGGTTGAGTTTAGAGCAGACATAGGAGTAGCTCATGACGGTGACGCAGATCGAGCGGTTTTTGTAAACGAAAAAGGCGAATTTGTTTCTGAAGATGCGATGCTCGCTTTGATGGCAAAGCATTACGTCGAGAAGAACGGTGGGGGAATAGTTGTAACCCCTGTATCTTCTTCGCGGTGCGTTGAGGATGCTGTGAAGGAGGCAGGAGGGGAAGTTGTTTATACGGCCGTAGGTTCTCCAGTTGTGGCAAAGGTTATGCTGGAGAAAAAGGCAATTTTTGGTGGCGAAGGAAACGGCGGTTTAATTTTTCCAGAGCATCTGCTCGCAAGAGATGGTGGGATGAGCGTTGTAAAAGTCCTTGAAATTATGGATGAAACGGGTAAGACTATAAGCGAGCTGATAAGCGAAATTCCAAAGTA
>CAYSRI010000151.1:0-1730 GCA_964433405.1 uncultured archaeon
GGTAGGGTTGAGATCCCCCGGGTGCTCAGAAAGTATTTAGAAAATGTTGAAACAGCACCAAAAGACTACATAACTCCCAAAAAGCTTTCATAAGGTGTCAAAATTTCGCAGTCGGACTTTCTTATTAGCACTACGTCTTCTACTCTCACTCCACCCAATTTTTTGTAGTAAAGTCCTGGCTCGATCGTAACTACCATTCCGCTTTTTAGTTCAACGTCGACATCGCCAATTCTTGGTTCTTCATGAACCTCAAGACCTATTCAGTGCCCTGTAGAATGTATAAAACAGACTCCATCTCTACCGTTAACACCCTCCTTGAGCATAGAGATGGCATTTTTCTGGGCTTCAATGACCGCTTTTAACATCTCCTCAATTTCCGCGTTTTTACGAATCAAAATTGTCCTGGTGAAGTCTGCATAATACCCAGTGCTTGGATTCTTTGGAAAGACATCAACGAGTAAGTGATCTTCAACCCTCCCTCTACCTATCTCATGCGGGTCTGCGGAGAGTTCTCCAGTAGAACAAATTGTATCTTCCGCTATCAGGCCTAAAGAATACAGCTCTTTCTCGATGAACTTCCGCACAAATTCGCAAGTGAGGTTTTTTTGAAATTTTAATTTGTTTAAAAGCTTTTCAAAGGCTTTAAGGAGCTTGGTACAATTTTGCCTAATTTTAAATACTTCTTCAGCTCTTTTCACTGCCCTTAGCTTCAAAAAAGGATTTTCAATCACTTCTACTTCAAAGCTCTTTTGGAGTTCGAATGCCAAAAATGCGGGAAAATCTGTGGGAATTAACACCTTCCTAGCTCTTCCTTCCTTTAATCTCTCGATAAGGATTTCTGCAATAGCCTTCCTTGAATTTCCAAGTTCCCTAATTTTTTCCTCATAGCCGAGTTTTTCGAAGCTTGCTATTTCCTTAACCCTGCTTCCCCTAAGCGCCCTTCCAAGCTCCATTTCTGGAAGAATTAGCAATTCCGTGCCATCAACACCAAGAAGGTAAAGCATCGTAGCACTGCTTTTGAATTTCGTTGCGTAAAAGAAGTTAACATTACCAGAGTGTTGAACAAAGAAATCTGCATTTTTCTCTCTCAATGATTCAATCACCATAAAAGAATCTTGGCCCAACCCTCTGCTACAACCTTATCTCCTACCTTGCAGACTGCATTCACCTTGAATCTATTCTTTTCCCTCTCAACAACTTCACATTCAGCAGTTACGAGATCACCTATTCTAACAGGCGATGTATACTTAAAGCTTGTTTCCAGCAGAACCACAGTGCCTGGAAGCATCGCCAAAGCCGTAGAAACGAGGCTAGTTGTGAGCATTCCGTGCGCAACTCTACCACCAAATTTTGTCCTTTTAGCAAACTCCTCATCAAAATGTATGGGATTCATGTCTCCAGAAACAAGACCGAAAAGCTGGATGTCTGCTTCACTAATCTTTTTTGAAAAGCTAAACCTGAATCCGACGTCTACCTCACCAGAAAGCTTTTTGAATTCCCTGTAATCCCCACCTAGCTTTAAATAAAGGCCCTTAAGCTCAGAAAAACTTGGCATAAAGTAAGTAAAAAGAGGGCTATAAAAGACTTACCTCTTAGCCTTCTTCATCTTGAGCTTCTTCAGCCTTATTATATTCTCTCTATCCATTTCCTCGAGCTTGAAAGCGATGAACCTCGCAAGCTCATTCATTCTCGGAATAACTCTATACTCGAGTGCGTTAACTCTGCGTTTA
>CAYSRI010000151.1:1740-3470 GCA_964433405.1 uncultured archaeon
TCATCAACCCTTACACTGGTGCTCAGAATACCATATGGCTTCTCTATTGCTCTCCTAGCAACCTTTTCCCTTTTTATTACAGGCACCACAACACCCATTATGCTCTTCTTTTTAACGGTAAAACTGGGAGAAATCTGGCAGCAGGAAAGGGCAATGGAACGCAACGCGGGAAATCCATCGACAGCCATTGCAATCAAGAGCTTTTGATAAGCTTTGTTGTAATTGTTCACCATTTTCTGAATTGCGACCTTTGCCTCTTCAAGGAGCTCCCTAAATTCCATTATTAACCCATCTCTCTTCATCTTCAGCAATGCGTGACCACGAACTGCCATCCTTATTCTTCTTCTGAGCTTTATGAGCTCCATTCGTGTCGGTTGAACTTCTGCCATGGTCTCCCCTTTAAAAAATTAGGTTGCTTTCTTCTTTCTGTAAGCAGGATGATACTTCTCAATGTATTTTCTTTCGATCTTCGTTAGCTCTCTTTCAGGAAGCATCGCCCATCCTAGATCAAGCGTTGTTTCAATGTCCCTATCCTCATATTTACCCTGATTCACAAATCTGCGCTCGAATTCGTCTGCAAATTTCAGGAATTTCCTGTCCCTTTCACTCAGCGCTTCTTCACCAACTATTGCAACCAGCCCTCTAAGGTCTACACCCTCCGCGTAGGCTGCATACATCTGATCGTTCCACTGCTTGTGGTCATCTCTTGTCATTCCCTCTCCGATTCCTTCCTTCATCAGCCTACTAAGAGACGGAAGCACATTAATAGGCGGATAAATTCCCTTTGCATGCAGTTCTCTGCTAAGGACAATCTGTCCTTCGGTTATATAGCCCGTTAGATCGGGTATCGGGTGAGTAATGTCGTCGGCGGGCATTGTGAGTATTGGGAATTGCGTTATCGTCCCCTTTCTCCCACGGATTCTTCCAGCTCTTTCGTAAATCGTGGCTAGATCTGTATACATGTAGCCCGGATAACCTCTTCTTCCGGGAACTTCCTCTCTCGCTGCGCTGATCTCTCGTAGTGCTTCACAGTAGTTAGTCATGTCGGTTAGTATGACAAGAACGTGGTAGTCATAGGTGTAGGCAAGATACTCCGCAGCCGTCAGCGCCATTCTTGGGGTGATTATTCTCTCAATTGCGGGATCCTTTGCAAGATTGAGGAAAACTACAGCTCTTTCCAGAGCACCCGTTCTCTCAAACTCCTTCATGAATTGATAAGCCTCCTCATAGGTTATTCCCATTGCTGCGAAAACTACTGCGAATTCCTCAGCCTGGCCACGAACCTTTGCTTGGCGAGCGATTTGCAGAGCAATGTCATTATGCGGTAGACCGCTTCCGCTGAATATCGGAAGCTTTTGGCCGCGAACGAGAGTGTTCATTCCATCAATGGCTGAAATTCCTGTCTGGATGAATTCCCTCGGATATTTTCTCGCATAGGGGTTAATTGCAGAACCAATGATCGGAATTCTCTCCTCCGGAATTATTGGTGGCCCGCCATCGATTGGTTCGCCTGAACCGCTTAGAATTCTCCCAAGCAAATCTTTTGAACAGCTAAGCTTAACTATGTCGCCAGTAAAGCGAACAGCACAGCTCTTATCAATACCTCTCGTGCCCTCAAACATCTGCACAACAACTATGTTCTTAGAAGTATCTAGAACCTGCCCTTTTCTGGTAGAACCATCAGGAAGCACAACGTTGACTAGCTCCCCGTATGCTACTGGTTTTGTTTT
>CAYSRI010000152.1:0-3449 GCA_964433405.1 uncultured archaeon
GAGTCATCGGAATCCTTTTCAGATCAAGGAGAACGAGATCTGCAAGCCAACCAACCTCGATTTTTCCAGCTTTTATTCCAAAAGCCTTTGAAGCGTTCTCCGTTGCCATTCTGAACGCATCTGTAGCTTTGAATGAATCCGCACCGTGGTAGAACTTCTGTAGAAGTGCAGAGAACTTCATTTCCCTCAGCATGTCAAGAGAGTTATTGCTCGCGGCACCATCTGTTCCCAGCAGAACGTTTAATCCAGAATTTTTCATTTCTGGGAAATTTAAGGCTTTTCCAACACTGAGCTTCATGTTGCTTGCTGGGCAGTGCACAGCCTTTACGCCTTTTCTGGCCATGAGCCTTATTTCGTCCTTTTCTAGCCAGACACAGTGCGCAGAAATCAGCCTAGAATTCAAAAATCCAATTTCGTCGAGGGCGCTAACGATCCCCTTTCCATGCTTCTTCCTGAAATCAACGACTTCTCTTTCAGTTTCTGCAAGGTGGAAGTGTACGAGGATATCCTCCTCTTCTGCTAGTTCCATCGCCCTTTTCAATCCCTCGAGGCTAACGGTGTATACAGCATGCGGTGCAACAGCTCTGAGGACTCTGTACCCTTTAAGCTCCTTCAGCTCTTTCTCGACCCTTTTCAGGTTGATCTCTAGCAGATCCTTGTTGAAGAAATCGAAAAATGCTGAAGAAAGACAGGCCCTTATTCCTGTTTCCTCAGCAGCTTTAGCGGTAGCTGAGGGAAAGAAGTACATGTCCAAAAAGTAAGTGGTTCCGGTCTTGAGCATTTCAATGCATGCGAGCTTTGAAGCCCAGTAAACGATTTCATCGTTAAGTCTAGCTTCTGCGGGCCAAATCTTCTTCTCAAGCCACTCCTGAAGGGGCATGTCCTCTGCATAACCCCTGAAAAGAGTCATTGCAGCATGCGTGTGCGAGTTGAAAAGTCCAGGAATTACTGCAAGCTCTTTTCCATCGATCACGTGGTCGCTTTTATCCTTTACATCTCCGATAGCCGATATCCTGTTTTCGTCTATGAGAACATTCGCCCGAACGAGCTTTTGGTCGCGCAAAACCCTTGCGTTTTCGATCAAAATCATAGTTCGAAGTCTGATGGAAGTTTAAAAATTTGTCTTTCGGAGTTATGAGGAACGTCTTATCACTGTAAAAACAAACGAGAGAGTTATAAGAACTGGATATTGCCTGAAGCGCAGAAAACTGCAATCCATGCCAAGATTAAATAAAAAGCCAGTCGATTGAAAAGGTGCTGAACTTTGATTTCGATTTCGCATACCTTGGGGTTGGAATTGCGAGCAGAGAGGTGGTCGAAGACTATCTCGATTACTTAGAAGAGCTCAAGGAAAGGCTTGGGAGCTTTAAAGGAATGGAAATGGCATCGAGGATATCGTTGCTGCTCTATTTCCAAATCTCCAAGCAAGAGGCTGATGATGGAAGCGGTGAGCGAAAAAGAGTGAACCAGAGAAAACATCGTTAGATCCCTCCAAAAACTTTCGGGAAAAGATTAATTTTTTTGTTGCCTGAGGTAATCACATGTTCCAGTCTGATCTGCAGCTCATAGTCTTTCACTACGGATTCTTTGGTGAGAGGTTCATAGCGAATCTGATGAACTACTCAAATTCCTGTCCCTCCTTTGGAGCATGCGGGATAAATTCCTGCACTCTCTGTAAGGAAAAGCTCTATAGCTTCTCCAAGAATATCATTGCGAGCTTTTCAATGGTCGATCCGAAAACGATGCCGAGCTTCATTGAGAACGCTGAGGATTTTCTCCCGAGATTCATTCCAGAGGCAGATATTGCGATCGCAATAAATCTCCATGCAGACGTTCTCTCTGCTCTTCCGCAGAAAATCGCGGGAAAGGTTTCTTCCCTCATCGTTCCCGTTGAAGAGCCTAAATGGTGCACTCCGGGGTTGGCAAGGCAGTTGAAAGAAAAATGCGAGAATCTCGGTATCGAGTTCTTAGCGCCAAAGCCGTTTTGTGCGATGAGAAAGAGCGGGCAGAGAACGATAGACCGGTTTATTAAGGAGTTCGGAATCGGATATCCTAAATTCGAGATCGAAATCGAAGACGGAAGGGGAAAGGTGAGAATTGTCCGCAGCCAACCCTGCGGCTGTGCCTGGTTCATAGGAGTGAAGCTTAGGGGTTTTGATTTCTCGGACTACACGATGCGCGACCTTTGGAATACGGTAAGCGAAGCCCATCACAGCTATCCCTGCACGGCAAGCATGGAAAGGGACGTTGAATACGAAGAAACGCTCCTTCACGTTGCAGGGTACATAGCGAGGCATGCCGTCGATAAGGCTCTTGGTTATGAGGGTGATGAAGAAATCCCCGAACATCTTAAGAAGATTGTTCTTTAACCTCGGATTTTAGAGGAAGCCTTATCTCAAATAGGGCACCTCTCGGGACATTATCTTTTACTGTTATCCTGCCGCCAAACATTTCAACTATTTTTTTCACTAGGAACAGTCCCAAACCACCCCCTCTTCTTGAGAAGCCTACCTCAAAAATTCTACTCTTCATTTCGTCGGGAATTCCGACTCCATTGTCTGCTATCTGGAGAACACATTCATTTCCTTCCGTGAAAAGATTTATCGTTATCTGTACAGGACTTACTTGGCTGTGTAGTATCGCGTTGTCTACAATGTTATCAACGGCAGATTTTAACGCTTCATTTGCCTCTACAAAAACTTTTTGAGTGCTTAAACTGAAAACAGCCTGTTCGCCGTATTTATCAACAGCGCTATTCACTATTTCTTCAATGTTCATGGTTTTTAGCTTACCTGAAGCTTCTTCTAGGCTTTTTATGTCGTTTATTTTCTCAACTATCTTGTCAATTCTCTGCAGAGCTAACTCATTGTCTTCTATTTCGATTGCTCCCCTTACTACAGCCAAATCGTTTAGTATGTCATGTCTGAGGATCTTTGAAAGAAGAGAAAGATATTCATTTTTTCTTTTAAGCTCTTCATTTGCTTCGTAAAGATCGGTTATGTCAATAGTACTCACATAAACCGCTGGAACCTCTCCGTAGGTAATCTTTTTTGGTCTTCCCAGTATCCATCTAGTCTTACCATCCTTTCTAACTATTCTCCATGTGGTGGCCCTTTCTTCAGTTTTAATCCCAGCCTCTCTCAGTAGGTAGTTGGTGTAAACTCTTTCCCTATCTTCGGGATGCAAGATTTGAAACGGGTCCATTTTCATCATTTCCTCTTCAGAATATCCTGCTCCCCTGACAGCGGCCTTATTCATAAATACGTATTATCCTTTTTGAAGTATGTATATTCCAGCAAAAGATTCGTCAACCAGCATTCTGTAAAATTTCTCGCTGTCTGCGATCTTTTCCTCTAGTCTCTTGATTCTTGTTATATCTACATAATTTCCGACTGCGTAAAGTTTACTCCTATAATGAAAAGGTGTGTATAGGCCGAAAACCCATCTAA
>CAYSRI010000153.1:0-3399 GCA_964433405.1 uncultured archaeon
TCCTATCTGTGTCTACCTCGATCTCATCACCATGATCCGCTACCCACTTCGCTGCATCATAGGCATCTATGACTGCAGCTGGAAACTTGTGTTCAGGGGCTAGCCTATAATCGACAGAGACTACGGTGGCATTTGAAAGTCTCGCAATTCTCCTGCATATTGAATCATGGGTATCTAGATTGCAGATTACGAAACCCCCTCCATGATAGAAGACAAGAACTGGACTGTTGGGTTTCTGCTGGTATATTCTTATCCTTATATCCCCATTCCTACCTCTTATAATTTTATCTTCAACTTTTGCAACCTCTTCTGGAAGGGCATTGGAAACTTGCTCAAAGAGCGGGTTGATCATCTGTCGGTATTCCTGTGCAGAAATAGATCGATCGAACTTTGGAAGCTGTCGATAGAGGGCGATAATTTCCCTTAAAGCGGGATCCACTGGCATGGGTTATATCGGAATTTATGATATATGAATCTTGTCAATTCAAATTTTTTTGTCTCTTTTTTCTTTTCTGTATCTCAAAGCGGATTCTACGAATCCTCGGAATGGCGGAGAAGGGGATAAGGGTCTTGATTTGAACTCAGGATGGAACTGAGTTGCGAAGAAGAATCGATGAACGGGTAATTCAAGGATCTCCATTCTACGCTTGCTATCACTCCAACCACTGAAAACCAGTCCTTTGCTTTCGAGTTTGGGTATATATTCTGGATTCACCTCGTAGCGATGTCTGTGCCTCTCAAAAACCTTTTCTTTGCCATAAAGCTTGTGAGCTAAGGTTCCCGGCTTTATTGTAACTTCGATTTCTCCCAGTCTCATAGTGCCACCAAGTTCTTTTATTTGCTTCTGTTCGGGTAGCAAGTCTATGACGCATTCTCCAGTTTCTGAAAGTTCTGAGCTGTTTGCACTACTGATTCCACAGACGTTTCTCGAGAATTCGACTACAGCAAGCTGAAATCCAAAGCATATGCCAAGAAATGGAATGTCCTTCTCCCTTGCATGCCTTATTGCCATTATTTTACCTTCTGCACCTCGTTTCCCAAAACCGCCAGGGATAAGTATGCCATCGTAATCGAGATTTACATTTTCATTTTCAAGTTTTTCGCTGTCGATCCACGCACAGTTAACCTTACACCCTAAATGCACTCCTGCGTGCTTCAGAGCCTCTCTTATGCTGAGATAAGCGTCTTTAACGTCAACATACTTGCCAACGATTGCGATGTCAACTTCCTCCTTAAGTTCTCTCATTTTTTTAACAAATTCTTCCCACTCCGTTTTTCTTTCTCTTTTTTCTAGCTTGAGTTTTTTCAGAATGACTTCATCAAGCTTTTCCTCCCTGAACTTCAGAGGGACTTCGTAAATATCGCAGTCCTCGTTGCTTATCACTGCTTCCTTCTCAACGTCGCAGAAAAGGGCGATTTTCTTCTTTGTCGACTCCTTCAGCTTTTCTTTGCACCTCCCAACGATTATATCTGGATAAAGTCCAAGTTCTCTTAATTCCTTAACGCTGTGCTGAGTTGGCTTTGTTTTCTGTTCACCTCCAGCGTCAAGCGGAATCAGCGTGACATGCACGAGCAGGAAGTTTCCATCCTTCTCCTCAATCCTCATCTGCCTTATTGCCTCAAGAAAAGGCATGCTCTCTATGTCTCCTACCGTACCCCCGACTTCGATCAAGCATATTTCTGCATTTTTCTTTCTTGCAACTTCCCTGATCCAAGATTTGATCTCATCCGTTACGTGCGGAATGATCTGCACAGTCTGGCCTAGATATTCTCCTTTCCTTTCTTTCTCTATCACACGTCTGTAAATCTTCCCTGTGGTTATGTTGTGCTCTCCAGTAAGCTCTAGGCCAATGAAGCGCTCATAATGACCAAGATCGAGGTCGACTTCCGTGCCATCCTTTAGAACATAAACTTCCCCGTGCTGGAATGGATTCATGGTGCCAGCATCGATGTTTATGTACGGATCTATCTTTATCGGTACAACTCGATAGCCCAAGTCAACTAAAAGCCTGCCTATGGATGCTGCAGTGATTCCTTTGCCGAGGCCGCTCATCACTCCGCCTGTAACGACGATGAATTTCATAGCTACACCAGAAAATTGGGTATTCCATCTTCTATCGGATAATGAATGTTGCATTTCCTGCAGATGAGCTTTCCGGTTATTATTTCCTGCTCGTTTTCCTCCAACACCTCGAGCTCAAGATCTGACTTGCATTTAGGACATGCAAGAATATCGAGCAGAGACTTTCTCATGCCAAAGGTATAATGCCGCAAGAATTTAACTATTTCTAACTTTCGATTCCTAAACAAATTCAATTTTAAAACTTTGCTTTATAAAACAACCTCTCTCTTGTTCACTTCTTTTTCAGCTTAACTGCAGTTCCATAAGCAAGAAGTTCTGCTGCCCCAGCCATCGTCTGCGAAGTAGTAAAACGAACATTTATCACTGCATCAGATCCAAGGTCCTTTGCAGCCTTAATAAGCCTGTTGAGCGCTTCCTTTCTTGCATCAGACAGCATCTCTGTATATTCCTGAATTTCACCACCAACAATGTTCTTTAATAGAGCTGAAATGTCTTTACCTATGTGCTTTGCCCTAACTGTGTTTCCGAAGACCACGCCAATTATCTTTTCAACCTCATAACCAGGAACGAAATCTGTGGTTGTTACGACGATTTCCTCCATTTTTACACCACCTCAGGGTTTTTCTATAATCTCTTCCCTCCGGCTAAATAAAAGTGAACTATCCCTAGCTCACGCAAGGGGCTTCTCGCTTCACAGAGAGAACTTGCCCCGCGATTACCTTCTTATAAAGGAATAACGAGGGGTAGAGGTTCTCTCTCAGCGAGCATTCGGGGCTGTCCCAGCCCCACATTCAGGATGTTGAGGGAAGCGTTGTAGTCTCTGTCTGCTTCTCATCCGCAGTTAGGACAGGTAAACCATCTATCTTTTAATTTCAGATTTTCAACAACATAACCACAATTTGCACATCTTCTGGATGTGTTTCTCGGTTTAACCCTCACCACCTGCCTTCCAGCTCTCTCAGCCTTGAAGGCAGCAGCGAGAGGAATTTTGACCAGGCTGAATCGTGTATGTGTCTGTTCAGGGTATATGAGCTTCCATTTTCAACGAGATCTTTAACATCAAGGTCTTCTACGCAGATCACATCATAATTGTTCACGTAGTAGCGTGAAAGCTTGTGGAGGAAATCGCTGCGTTGATTTTCCAGCTTTTCATGGAGTTTTGCCAGTCTTAGCTTCGTCTTCTCTCTTCTCTTTGAGCCTTTCTGCTTCCTCGAGAGCTCTTTCTGAACCTTCTTTATCTTTTCCTGTGTTCTTTCTATGAACTTCGGATTTTCGAAAGCTAAGCCATCGGAATCTACGCAGAAGCGAGAAATTCC
>CAYSRI010000154.1:0-3398 GCA_964433405.1 uncultured archaeon
TTCAGCCTGGTCGAAATTCCTCTCGCTGCTTGCCTTCAAGTTCTCTCTGTGAAGCGAGAAGCCCCTTGCGTGAGCTAGGGGCAGTTCACCCTTCTATCCTTTGGAACATAATTTTTTACAACCTTTCCGTCCCCTTTTCCACAGCCCAGAAAGTATTGACCCCACTTCAGAATACAAAATCCCTTCACACTTGCCTCTATATTCTCCCCCGACATCCATCTGAAAGCCTTTTCATCGTCAACCTCCAAAACTGATTTTTTTGCAAGTTTTCCGACTATAAAACTTCCCTCTATAGAAAGCCTGAGACCGTCTTTTTCGATTTTCCCGAAATAAATTCCAGTTCTTCCCTTTAAAGGACATTCAAAGTCTTTGTAGGCATAAACCCTTCCTTTGCCGCTTATAAAGAACTGAAGATTCACATCAGCACCGAATTGATTCCTCAAAAGCTCCCTCACTTTCTCAGTTTCGCAACGAAGAATCCTTCTGTATCGTTCATCTGAGGATGAATTCGCAGGCATTTACCCACCTCTTCCAGATACTCCTTGCCCTCAAACTCCTTAAAACCTCCAATGGATTTTATTGGAAGATTTATCCTCTCTACGCTGGCCTCCGTATTTCTGAGCAGATAATCAACAACCTCCTCATTTTCTATAGGCTCGAAGGTACAGGTTGAGTAAACAAGCACACCTCCGGGCTTTAGGCTGCGGTATCCGGCCATTATCAGTTCTTTCTGAAGTTTTGACAGATTCAGGCTGGTACTTAATTTCCAGCTTCTCACATATTTGTAGTTCTTTCTTATCATCCCGAGATTACTGCAAGGTGCATCGATTAGGACAGCATCGAACTTGTTTTCGAATCTGGAAAACTTCCTACCATCCATCATGGTTACTCTTGCTATAAGCACCCCGCACTTCTGGAGGTTTGAGATCAGCATGTTTATCCTTTCCAACTTCACATCATTTGCGATCAGACACCCTTCATTTTCCATATACTGGGCAATTTGCGTTGTCTTTGCACCTGGAGAGGCGCAGAGATCCAGCACAACCATACCCGGCTCGAGCTCCATGAGAAGCGGTGGGATCATCGAAACCGCTGATTGAGAAAAGGCAATTCCTAGCTGATGCTCTGGAATTGTTGCCAGATCATCAATCTTCACGTATACACCCTCTTTGCACCACGGTATCCTTTCCTCCACGATATCCGAAAGCCTTTCAAGCACGAATTCGAGGTCGGCTTTTAGCGTGTTTATTCTGAGACTCTTCCTGAGGGGCTTTTCGAGGAATTCAAAGAAATGTTCTGAGCTGTCTATCTTGGAAAGTCTCTCGAAAAGCGCAGGATTGATTTCTTTCAGCATATGTCCCTGTAGGCTTCGCATTCCTCAAATGTGTATTTGATGGTCTGGAAGCCTTTTCTGAATTCAGCCACGCTCTTTCTGATCTCCTCTATGCTCTTTTTCTCTTTCAGTGTCAAATCGATGAAATTCGCAATCTCCCTCATTTCCTCTTCTTTCATTCCCAGCCTCGTAACCTCCTGAACGCCAATTCTTATTCCTGAAGGATTAGCTGTTTGCTCAATACGGTCCCAGGGAAGAAGATTCTTGTTTAAGATTATTCCGGCCGACTCCAACTTTTTGGCCACGGCATCCCCACCTCCCAAGGGACGCACGTCAACTGCAACTTGGTGTGTTTCGGTGAAACCGTATTTCTCTCCAAGAACCCTGTATCCGAGTTCGTATAAAGATTCTGCCAGAACCTTTGCATTTTTAACAACTTGCCTGGCGTAAGACTCTCCAAATTCCAGCATTTCCATCAGGGCAATGACGTAGCCGGCTAGGGAGTGTAAATGGTGGTTACTAATAACCCCGGGGAACACGGCTCTATCTATAGCCTTTGCAAATTCAGCTTTGCTAAGAATAACTCCTCTCTGCGGTCCGAAGAAAGTTTTGTGGGTTGACGCTGTGAGAACATCTGCTCCAGCTTTGATTGGGTTGGGATATACCTTTCCCGCTATCAGACCTAGAACATGGCTCGCGTCGAACATTACTCTAGCATTCAAATTTTCTGCTATTTCGGCAATTTCCTTTACAGGCTGTCTGAAAAGGATGAGGCTTGAACCTAGGATGAAAAGCCTAGGCTTGATATCTCTTGCAAGTTTCTCGGTTGCAGGTACGTCGATATTCATGCTTTCGATATCGAAAGGATAGTAAACAACCCTGAGCCCCCTAAGGCCTGCTGCAGACACCTTATCATGGCTTATATGGCCTCCGCATGGAACAGATATACTGAATATCGTGTCGTTCGGATTTGTGAATGCAAAAAGAGCTGCAAGATTTGCAACAACTCCTGAAATTGGCTGAACGTTTGCATGCTCCACTTCGAATAACTTCTTCGTAAGGTTGATCGCGATGGATTCGATCTCGTCGATGTACTTGCATCCAGCATAATATCGCTCTCCCACCTTGCCCTCGGCGTATCTGTGACCGAAATCTGAGAGGTAGCATTTCCTTACAATTTCTGAGGTAAGATTCTCGCTTGCGATTAAAGGAATTGAATTCCTCATCATTTCGTTGTGTTTTCTAATTATACTGAAGACCTCAGAGTACATAAATAAAGCCCGAAGGCAAAAATATTTAAGTTTTCCTTGAATATTTCCGAGATTTTTTTGTGACAGAAACTTCTTTAATTCCTCCGACAGGAAATTATCTTGTGGAGAGAGAGGAGGAATACTTGGAAGCAATTTACGACATACAGAAAAGTGGCAGAGTGGCGAGAACAGGAGAAATAGCTAGGATTTTGAAAGTGAAGCCATCAAGTGTTACTGAAATGCTTTTAAAGCTCAAAGAAAAGGGTTACATCGATTATAATCCCTATAAAGGGGCAGTTCTTACAAAAAGCGGTGAAGAGATTGCGGGAAGGATAAAAAGGCATTATAGAATCGCATCAAATTTCTTCATACAAATCGGAATCAAGGAAGAGGTTGCACAGAAGCTTGGATGCGAGCTCGAGCATCACATGAATGAAGAAGTAGCAAGCAAGCTCGGTTCAATGTTAAAAAAGGGTTGTGAGTCTTGCAGCAGGGAGGTTAAAAGGCTTTCATGCGTTCAAGACGGATTCTATATTGTTGTCTCTAGTCCTAGTGGAGATTTAAAACCTGGAGAAAAAATAAGGGTTAGGAATGGAGAAATTGAAAAGGAAAACGGTTCTAAGATTTCAGAAGAAGTCACCGATCTTGTTCTTGTTCGTGAATCTTTATAGCAAAGATTTTCTCGAAGAAAAGCCTTTTTTCTGTTAAAATTTCGTATTTAAACCCCCTGATTTTTATCTCTTCGAAAACTCTGGGTACATTCTGCGAAGAAACGATAAGGATAGCCCTACCATTTTTATCCATTATATCTCGCA
>CAYSRI010000155.1:0-3391 GCA_964433405.1 uncultured archaeon
CAGCGAAGGGAGATATGTCGGTAACCAGAATGTATTTGCACTTTTCTCTTATCCTTTCAGCAACAAAACCGCTTCCAGCCCCTATTTCGATTACTTCATCTTCCGGTTTTACCTCTTTCATTGCTGCCTCCAACAGGAGCTCGCTGTCTTCAGCTGGCTCGTATATCATCAACGATCCTGGCAAAGTTCCTCGCTCCTATCTCTTCGGGCCTTTTTTCGGCGTTTGCATAATCTAAAGGTACATGAAGTCCAAATCTTCTCTCAAACTCCCTTGCAATCTTCCCAAGCTTCTTTCTCCTCATTGAAAAGGCGAAGGTGACGAATTTCTCGAATAGTTCCATATTTCTAATCTCAAGTGCTGGTTTAGGAATTATTTTGACAACTGCAGATTCTACTTTCGGCATAGGTTTAAAACTCTCTCTGCCAACGAATTCCAGCACTTCTGCAGTGCAGTAGGCCTTTGCAATCACCCCTAACCTACTATCTTCCCTGCAAAGTCTTTCAGCGAACTCTCGCTGAAGCATTAGAATGGCGGATTTAAATCGGTGCTTAAAAAGCTTGAATATTAGCGGAGATGAAATCTCGTAGGGGATGTTCGAGACCATTTTCGTGAATTCAGGGAAGTTGACCTTTAGGGCATCACCATGGATTAGAATGAGCTTTCCTGACTCTATTTCTTTACAGAACTTTTTTTCAAGCAGTTTTACAAGTTTTTCGTCCTTTTCGATTCCGATAACCCTGCATACATCGAGCATGGCAGCGGTGAGGTTTCCGGTTCCGCAGCCAACTTCCAGAACGACGTCGCCGCCATCCAGCTCAGCATAATCAACGATCCTTCTTATCAGTGCTCTGTCCACCACCATGTGTTGGCCCAGCTTCATACAGCATTCCGATCTCCAACCCTATTTCAAGCCATGCCCAGGCCCAGATTACGCATTCAAATGCCCTTATGAGATCAGAGGTACTCATAAAGTACTCTGAGTCGCTGATATAGGCTTTTATGTTTTCAATAAATTTTCTGTCTCCATCCACGTGCTTAATTTTTGTTTTTATTCTCTCCAGCCATTTCTCCGTTTCCTGTTTTAGTTCCATCAACCTTCTTCACCTTCAGCTTCAGGCCGTTGCGTTCCAACACTACCACTTCATCCCCGCTGCTGAGGTTCTCTGTCGACTCAACGCTCCATATTTCTCCTCTTATCCTTGCAAATCCTTTTCCGTTTTTGAATTCGATTATTTCTCCTCTCAGCCCTACCATTTCACCAACTTGGCTCCTCTTTCTCCTGACCTTCAAAATTTTTATTACTGCGAAAGTCATGAAGCTTGCTATCCCCAGTCCTATGCCGATTGCGAATTTGGGGAAGAAGTCGTAAAACTCTTGAGGCATCATGGGTTCTTCGAATATCATCATGGCCCCAAGGGTTATAGATATAACTGATGCCGCACCCAGCAGGCCGTACGTGGGAGTAAGGAGTTCTGCTATCAGGAAAATTATTCCGAGAAGTATCAGAAACACTCCAGCGTAGTTCACGTTTATAACCCCAAGGCCTGCGAATGCCAGGATAAGAAGTATTGCTCCCACAGTTTCGGCCATCATTCCTGGAGAAGTTAGACCGAATATCAGAAGATATATCCCGAGCAGTAGGAGTATTAAGGCGAGTGAGGGATTTGAGATTATCTCGTAGATCTTAGCCTGAGTGGGTTTTTCAACTTCCACAATTCGGTAGCTTGTGGTGTCAAGCACAACTTCTCCACCATTGACTGCAACTCTCGTTCCGTTGAGTTTTTTCAACAAGTCTTCTCTATTTTCGGCCAGAATATCCAGCAGTTCCAACTCATAAGCCTCCCTTGCGGTTAAGCTGAGACCCTCAGTAACGAAGCGTTCCGCAAGTTCAGGATTCCTACCTCTGGCGTTCGCGATATCTTTTACATAACTTGCTAGGTAGTTTATTGTCTTGTTTTCCACAACGGAAGTCGGGCTTACAGGAGTTGCAGCACCGATTGCGGTCCCGTTCGCAGCTGCTGCGATATGTGCTGATAGCAGTATCACGGTCCCCGCAGAAGCACACATAGAACCCTTTTCGATGAAGACGACTATGGGGATCTCGCTGTTCATGAAAAGCGATACTATCTTTTGCGTAGATGAAAGAAGCCCACCTGGTGTGTCAATTTCAACAAGAATCAGGTCTATCTTTTTTGATTTTGCGAAATCGTAGGTATGCAGAAGCGTTATATAAGTTCCTTCCGTTATTTCACCCTGAATGCTAACCTTCGCGATTTCCATTGCGCTCGCATTTGCAGCCAGTATGATCAAAATCAGGTATATTGCTCGCACAAGTAAATTTGAATTACGAAGTTATAAAACCATTGCCAGTAAAGTAAACACCTTCCGAAGGGAGATACAGCATGGGAGGTGGTACGGTAAAGCGGAAAGCTCCTTGCGTAAGCAACGAGCAGTTCACAGTTTGTAACCTATTTTTCGGAGAAATTCCTTTCTAGCCTTTATATCCTCTTCTTTCTCAATTCCCTTGCTCTTGAAACCATCCACGACTCCTATTATCCCTCTTCCTTGGTCTGTTTCTGCTATGATTATTTCCAGCGGATTCGCGGTTGCGGCATGAATTGTGCATACTTCGGGGACTTCCTTTATTTTTCCTAGAACGTTTATAGGGTAGGCGTTTTTTATGAAAATTATGAAGCTATGGCCGCATGAAATCTCAAGAGCCTTTTTAGCAGCCAATTCTCTCAATTCAGGATCATTACCCTCGTGCCTCACAAGGCAAGGCCCTGAAGCTTCGCAAAAGGCCAAACCGAATTTTATTCCTGGAACGGAGTTAACTAGAGCTTCGTATAGATCTTCCACTGTTTTTATGAAGTGTGCAGAGCCAACAATAACATTGCATTCTTTGGGAACCTCAATTTTAACAACCTCGAACTTCATACAGAACACCTTTAAACGAGGAGTACACTCTTTTTAGTATTCTCCAGAATTTCCCTTATCTTCTCAATTCCAATATTCTTGCTCAAAATTAAAACACTGGGATCGAGTCTGTGAGTGAGCTTTTTAACTTCTTCCACAATACTGCCAACTGAGATGTACTTTTGGGCGTTCAAATTTATAGAGAGCTGATCGATCTCTTTCTGGATAGTCTCTTGGCACTCCTTCATTTTCTTAGCATATGTCTCGGGAGGAAGCATCGGTTCTACGATACCGGCAATCGTAACTTCCTTTCCCTGCTCGATCCACTTTTTAGCTTTCTCTATATTTCCACCCGGACAGTGAACGTACAAAATTTTTTCAAAGCTAACTTTTCCTTTGTGGAACAGTATTGCGGATTCATGCTCAAGAATCACTCGGGTTATTGGCATGTATCTTCCTGCAACAAGTATATCA
>CAYSRI010000156.1:0-1383 GCA_964433405.1 uncultured archaeon
AGCAGCACTGGCATCGTCCATATACTTCGTCGCCCGAAAGAGGGAAAGAGAAAGAATAGGCTGGTTTAATGAGGTAAAAGAGGAGATAAAGAAGCACCTCTACCAAAAATTAGATAGGCTATGGCAAGAAGGAATTTCGGGGGCAGACTTCTTTATCGCTGGCATAGGTGCTGCAATTGAAATTTTTGGCAAGTATGAGAAAGTTATGGACTACGAAGGGAATGTTATCAGAGCTGATAAGCTATTGAATTTTGTAAGGGAAATAGTCACGGACTATGCGGTGAGGCAGATCCTCAGGAATGGAATAGTAGGGGAGCTTTCACCCCTAACAAAGTTTTACCTTCTGTGGAGATGGTGCTATCAAGATAAAAAGGTGCATTTTGACGATGCAAGAAAGCTTGCTCAAAGCGTCGGCGTTGAACTGGACAAAGAATGGAACAGGGGCTTCATTAAGAAAGAAAGAGAGTTGATAAAGGTAGCAGGTCCGCATGAAAGGGATTCAAAAGAACTTGAGAGGTCAAACGAGCTTATAGATGTCCTTCACAGAGCTTTGATTCTGTGGAGTAAAGGGGAAAGAGAGGAAATGAAGAAATTCCTTGCTGAATCGGGCTGGGGGGCTAAAGATGCATTCTACAGAGTGGCCCAGGCTATAGCCATAGTATTGCCGCACGGCAGCGAAGAGAGAAGACTGCTCGAAGGCTTTCTTTCTGGAAAAGAAAAATTGTTGAGCGGGATAAAGTCGATGGCTGATCAAAATCTTAATAAGTGGTATAAACTCTATGATTAATCAAAGGGGGTTGTTCAGATGAAGCCGTTCGTAGCGATAGCCAAACCCCACAAGGATATACTAGAAGGCAGATTTACCTTGGATATTTTTGCTGCAGATCTGTGGGAGGTATTCAAGGGAAGAGCTCCGGATGAATATCAAAATTCTGATGTCTTTTTTAGAAAAACGCATATCACAAATGGTCTTAGAAATCTTCTGGAGGTGGCAAAAAATAGAATCGAAGGTAGGGGTGGAGATCCAGTTATTCAGCTTCAGACCCCTTTTGGCGGAGGAAAAACTCACTCCTTGATTGCACTTTACCATAAGGCTAAGGAGTGGAATGCCAACACCATCGTTATTTGCGGAGACAAGCTTGGGATCGGTGAAGGAGAGCCTACGCTTTGGGAGGAAATGGAGAAACAGCTTAAAGGAAGAGTGGAGACTTTAAAAGGGATGGTTTCTCCAGGAGGAGATAAGCTCAGGAAGCTGTTTGAATCTTATCAGCCTCTCATAATTTTGATGGATGAATTGCTGCAGTACACAACCAGGGCTGCTGGAGTAAAGGTGGGAGATTCATCCCTTGCTTCCCAAGTTCTTGCTTTTATGCAAGAGCTAAC
>CAYSRI010000156.1:1393-3377 GCA_964433405.1 uncultured archaeon
CGACGACGGTTAAAACTTTAGATAGAACACTTTTGGTTCTTGCCCTTCCCTCAAGTCTTTTAGAACATTACGATGAAAATGCTGAGAAACTCTTCAATCAGTTGCAAAAGATAGTGGGAAGAGTTGAAAAGATCTATGAGCCCGTTCACGACGATGAGGTGCCATCGGTAATCAGAAAGAGACTCTTTATTAGCTTCGACGAAGGGGAAGCAAGAGAAGTTATAGAAAAGTTTTTAGAGTATGCTGAGAAAGAGGATTTGCTGCCTGAGGGTGTTGAAAAATCAACATATCGTGAAAAGTTTTTGAAAAGTTACCCATTCCAGCCTGAGGTCATCGACGTTCTATATAAAAGATGGGGCTCATTCCCCACATTTAACAGAACCAGAGGAGTTTTAAGATTGCTTTCCTTAGTGATAAGCTCACTGGCTAAGTCTAAGAATCCCTTCATCAGGCTTGCAGATTTTGACCTGAGCAATGAGGAGATAAGAAGAGAGCTGATAAAGTACATTGGTCAGGAGTATGCCAGTGTTATTGCCCAAGACATAACTTCTGAAGACTCTGGAGCGAAGAAAGTTGATAGAGCCCTTGGGAATGCCTATCTTCCCTACTCCTTTGGTACAAAGATTGCGACAACGATCTTCCTCTATTCTTTCTCGGGAGGCCCAGAAAAAGGGGCTGTTCTCAATGAGATCAAGCTTTCCAGCGCTGAAATGGATGTTCCAAGCAGCATAATCGTAGAAGCTGTTGAAAAATTAAGAGAAAAGCTGTTCTATCTCTGGTCTGAAGGTGGGAGGTATTTCTTTACAAATCAGCCAAACCTTAACCTTGTTCTCTTAACAAAGATGGAGAGTGTAAGCGATGATGAAATTAAAGCTGAAGAGAGAAAACTGCTGAATGGTAGGTTGAAAAAGGACAAGTTCGAAGTTTATATTTGGCCCGAAAACTTAAAGGATGTTCCAGATAACAAAAAGCTGAAGTTAGTGGTTCTACAAAACCAAGACGAAGAGAAATGCAAAGAATTTTTGGCAAAATGTGGTGAGAAACCAAGGGTTTATCTTAACACGCTCATATTCTTATGCCCCAAAACCTCAGAAAGGCCACTCTTTAAAGATACAATAAAGAGAAGGATTGCTTGGCAACGTATAGATGAAGATAAAAATCTTAGATTGACACCTGAACAAGAAAAGGATGTAAAAGAGAAGAGAAAAGAGTTTGAAAATAAGGCCCGTGACAGTATCAGAGATCTTTATCGCGTTGTTTTGATCCCTTCGCAGGATGGGCTTAAAGAGATTGACTTGGGAATGCATACACATGGATTCGAGAGGACCATAGATGGTGAGATATACGACAGGCTGAAGGGTGAGGGGATAATTCTGGAAAATCTCGCCCCCATAACTCTCAGGGAGAAATACCTTAAAGATAAGAACTATGTCGAAACGAAAAATATCTTAGATTCCTTTTACAGAACACCGGGAGAGATAAGGATCACTTCAGATGATGTCTTGAAAAAAGCCATTATCGAGGGAGTTAAGCAAGGACTATTCGGTCTTGGAATTTTGGAGAATGGGAATCCTGTATGCTATTATTTCAAGGAAGGATGCTCTCCAGATTTTGCAGAAGGTGAAATTCTAATCAGGGCTGAACTTTGTAAGCCCAAAGTAGAAATCGTGGAGGAAAAGCCAACTAAACTGGTGACTGAGCAAGCTAAGAAACTGGTTGAAGAAAGGAAGGGAGTGATAGAAAGGGTGGTGAAGGAAGAAAAGGTCGAGACTGAAGGAAAAATGCCTTCCAAGGGCAAATACAGTAGCCTCTATCTCAGGATCAGTATTCCGCACAATAAATTATCAGATATTGCACGCTCACTTACCTTCATAAAATCCAAGTTTGAAGAACTTAATGTAAAAATTGAGATTTCTGCGAAGAATGGAGAAATAGCCGTTTCTGAGTATGAGGACAAAATAAAAGAAGCGATCCAAATGGCAGG
>CAYSRI010000157.1:0-368 GCA_964433405.1 uncultured archaeon
CAAGTTCTTTCAATGAGACGAGAGGCTCCTTGCGTGAGCGAGGGGTAGTTCACCTCAATATGAACGGTTTTTCTCGGAAATGGCCCCAAAATGTGAGTTAAATTTAAATTTCCCTTTCGGGTAATTGATTTGTGGTAGAGGGTTGGCTTCTTGATGCTGAATACGTGACAATCGACGGTAGGGCTGTTATTAGGTTGTGGTGTAAAGATCGGGACGTTTTTATAGCTTACGATAAGAACTTCAGACCTTATTTTTATGTTTTGAATGTTGATAAAGAAATAATTGAGAAAGCGATGATCAGCACGAAAAAGGAAGTCATAGCTCCCGCATCCTATGAAAAAGTGCAGGTTAAATTCTTTGGAAAGATA
>CAYSRI010000157.1:488-3372 GCA_964433405.1 uncultured archaeon
GAAAGATAATACCTGCATTTATAGTATATGCAAAGCATCCTCAGCATGTTCCAAAGCTTAGAGAATTCTTTTCTCAATTTGGGGATGTTAGAGAAGCGGACATTCCGTTTGCATACCGGTATCTGATTGACAGAGATCTTGCATGCCTTGATGGAATAAGGATCGAGGGGAAGGAGGTCGAGAACAAGCTCAGAAGCTATGAAATCGAAAAAATTGAGAGAGTTAGTCGAGAGATCCCCGATCTAAGGATTTTGGCTTTTGATTGCGAAATGCTGTCAACTTTTGGTATGCCGGATCCTGAGAAGGATCCTATCATAGTAATCTCCGTTAAATGGAGCGATGAAAAGGAAGAAGTACTTCAGGGAAACGAGAGGACAATAATTCAGGAATTTGTCCACCTGATAAATGAAGTAGACCCTGATGTAATAGTAGGATATAATCAGGACGCATTCGACTGGCCTTATATAAGAAAAAGAGCCGAAAAGCTGAAGATCCTGCTTAATATCGGTAGAGATGGTTCATCGATCACGTTCAAGAGGGGCAGACCAAAGATCGCAGGAAGACTCAATGTGGATCTCTACGACATAGCCATGAGGATCACAGACGTGAAGATCAAGAAACTTGAAAAAATCGCAGAGTTCTTGGGTGCAAAGGTAGACATTGAGGACATCGAAGCCAAGGACATAAGCAAATACTGGGAAAAGGACAGGGAGAAGGTTTTTGCACACGCAAGAAGGGACGTTATTCACACCTTCATGATCGCAAAAGAGCTTTTGCCTATGCACTATGAACTTGCAAGGCTGATCAGACTTCCCCTAGACGACGTTTCGAGAATGGGGAGAGGAAGACAGGTCGACTGGTTGCTTCTGAGTGAGGCAAGGAAGCTGGGAGAAATAGCCCCAAATGCAGGGGAAGCCCCAATGGAAAGCTATGAGGGGGCTTTCGTTATAGAGCCTGAAAGGGGTTTGCATGAAAACGTCGCAGAGCTGGATTTTGCCAGTATGTATCCCTCGATCATGATCGCGTATAACGTTAGTCCTGACACATTGGCAAGTGATGGCGAATGCTTTATCGCTCCTGAGGTCGGTTATAAGTTCCGAAAGTATCCTGATGGATTTTTTAGGAGAATTCTAAAAATGCTGATAGAGAAAAGGAAGGAGATAAAGTCTGAGATGAAAAAGGTCGACGAGAGCGATCCGAGATACAGATTACTCGACATAAAGCAGCAGACTCTTAAGATACTTACGAACTCGTTTTACGGTTATATGGGTTGGGCAGGTGCCAGATGGTACTGCAGGGAATGTGCAGAAGCCACCACAGCATGGGGAAGGCATTTTATAAAGACCTCAGCCAAGATAGCGCAGAATCTCGGTTTTAGAGTTCTTTACGGGGATACAGATAGCATATTTGTTTCAAAACCAGGATTGGAGTTGAATGAGCTGGAGTCGGAAGTTGAAAAGCTGATATCGGAGATATCAAAACAGCTTCCTGTTCAGATTGAACTCGATGAGCTATTTAAGACGATCTTCTTTGTTGAAAAGAAAAGGTACGCAGGTATAACAGCTGATGGCAGAGTAATCGTTCGAGGGCTTGAGGTCAGGCGGGGCGATTGGTGCGAGCTCGCGAAGAATGCTCAGAAACTCGTTATCGAGATAATTTTGAAGGAGAAGGATCCAGAGAAGGCGCTGAATTACATCAGGGAAGTCATTAACTCGATTAAAGAGGGAAAGGTGAAGCTAGAAGACTTTGTGATCTACAAGGGTTTAACAAAAAAGCCCTCAAAATACGAAGCTATGCAAGCTCATGTCAAGGCAGCTAAAAAAGCTGAGGAAGTCGGTGTATTTTATCCAGTCGGCTCCAAGATTGGATTTGTGGTTGTAAAAGGTCCTGGAAACATAGGGGATCGGGCGTATCCCGTGGATATGATCGAGCATTTTGATGGTGAGAATCTGAGAATTAGGGTGAAGGGGGGTGTGGATACGAAGAAGATTGATAAAGACTATTATATAGATCATCAGATAATCCCAGCAGTTCTTAGAATTTTGGAAAGATTCGGTTACTATGAGGCTAAAATAAAAGGTTCGTCCCAGATGAGCCTCGAATCTTTCTTTTAATCTTTTAATCTAGCAATTAACTGTGATACTCCGTCTAAAACCTGCACCTTTTAATTAGCCGGATATTAATTTATGTGGGGCCCTTCAGCTTAGGACTTTTGGTAAGGTTTTTAAATTTAAGAATGCAAAAGTTGGTTGATGAGAAGTGTTATGATTGTAGATGATGAGACCGCAATGAGAGAAATTCTCAAAATCATGCTGAGGGATTATAAGGTTCTTGAAGCATCAAACGGAAAAGAGGCTGTAGAGCTTTACAAAAAAGAAAAGCCAGATCTTGTTCTTATGGACATAATGATGCCAGTAATGAGTGGCATAGACGCTGTTAAGGAAATAAAAAAAATAGATCCCAATGCAAAGGTTATAGCTATTACAGCGTACGCAAGCACCAAGGGTGAGAAGGCAATTGAAGCAGGGGTTGACAAGATAGTGAGGAAACCATTCACCAGAAAAGAAATATTAAAGATAATTGAGGACTTCCTTAAATAGTCTTCAAAAACTATTTAAAGAGAAATTGATTATTTTACTGAATGACAGGGGATGATGCTTATATGATGAAGATTTCAGATACTACTAAGTATCTCATTTATGCTGAAATAGTGGCTGAGGGAGTTGTGGAGCGGCCTGATGTTGTAGGTGCAATCTTCGGTCAAACAGAGGGGCTTTTAGGTGGAGACCTAGATCTCAGAGAATTGCAGAAGACGGGGAGAATAGGCAGGATAGAAGTGAAGATCGAGAGCGTAATAGAAGAATACCGCTGAACACGGGAGACT
>CAYSRI010000158.1:0-3315 GCA_964433405.1 uncultured archaeon
GTCGGCCTCGCCACTTACAAGTCGCACCGCATGGACTTCAGGAAACTTCGCTATTCTTTTTGCTATGTCGTCGTATCCTTTTTCCCTTGAAAGCGATACCTTCAGGTTTATTATCGCGTAAACGTAGTCCTCCTCTATTTTTTCCCAGTTAACGATGGTCTTGTACTTCAGTATTATCCCACTCTCCTCAAGCTTTTTTATGGTCTTTTTTATAGTTTCGGTGTCAACGCCCAATCTCTCGGAGAGCTCATCGTAGCTAACTCTTGCATCATCCTCAAGTATTTTTAACAGCTCAATCTCGAAATCTTCCACGATCAACCTTTCCCTCTTTGTATTTAAAATTACTCTAACAAGCAAAAATTTAAATTCAGTATGGTAACGGGGTTATTACTTTGAGGTGCAAGCTATGGGAAGGATTAGAGAATTGCAGAAGAGAAAAACAAATCCAAGACTGGTAAATCTTATAGACTTACTGCTTAATGAAAGTGCGAAAAATAAGGCCGACGTCTGGAAGTACGTGGCGGAAAAACTGGCATCTCCCACCAGAAAGTGGCCAGAGGTTGGGTTGGATAAAATAGAGAAATTTGCAAAAGAAGGCGAATACATAGTTGTACCGGGAAAGGTCCTTGGTGGGGAAATCAAAAGGCCCGTCAAGATAGCAGCATTCGGCTTTTCTGCTGCAGCCAAGGCGAAAATAAAAGAGGCTGGCGGAGAATGCATGACCATTGAAGACCTTCTGAAGATAAATCCTTCGGGAAAAGGGGTTAGAATCCTGATTTAGGTGGTAATATGAATGTGAAAAGGGTGCTTGAGACTCTGGGCGGTGAATACGCCGTAATCGACGCTTCCGGACACATTCTTGGAAGGCTTTCGAGTGTAATCGCAAAAAGGCTGTTGAATGGTGAAAGAATAGTGGTTGTGAACGCCGAAAAAGCCGTAATCACTGGAGATAAAAGTGCAGTTTTTGAAAGGTACAAGACCAAATACGACAGAGGTAGCAAGGAAAAAGGGCCGTATTTCCCCAAACATCCAGAAAAGATCTTCAAGAGAACTGTAAGGGGAATGCTTCCTTGGAGCAGCAGAAGGGGGAGAGAAGCTTACAGAAGGCTCAGGGTATTCATAGGCGTACCGGAGGAACTCAAAGGTAGAAGCTTTGAGAAGGTAGAGAACGCGATGTTTGAGAAAGTTTCAAAAACAGAGAAGTTCGTACTCCTAGAAGAGATTAGCAGACATCTGGGGTGGGCTAAGTGAAGGTAGTAGTCACGAGCGGTAAAAGAAAGACTGCGGTGGCGAGGGCTGTAGCTAAGGAAGGGATCGGGAGGATCAGGATTAACAAGATTCCGATTGAGATCTTTCCCCAAGAGATGCCCAGAAAAATCATGATGGAGCCTTTAAAGATGGCAGGCGATATAGTCAAAAAAGTGGACATAGACGTCACAATCTCAGGCGGCGGTATTATAAGCCAGGCTGAAGCAGCGAGAACAGCCATTTCAAGGGCGCTTGTAGAGTTTAGCGGAGACGAGGAGTTAAGAAAACTATTCCTCCAATATGATCGAACGCTGCTGGTAAACGACGTCAGAAGAAAACTTCCGAAGCTTCAGGGTGGAAGAGGAGCGAGAAAGAGAAGGCAGACTTCCTACAGGTGATCCTTCTGTCTTTTAAAGAAGAAAAAGCTAGCGATTTCCCTATTAGATGTTTTTCTTGCGGGGCTGTAATTGGACATCTCTATGAGAAATATCTCGAACTTTTGAAGGCCGGGAAATCCCCGAAAGAGGCTCTCGATGAGTTAGGGGTCCTGAGATACTGCTGCAGAAGAATGTTCATAACCCACAAGTCTGTAATTGGTGAAATTGCGAAATTCCGGGGGGCCGTGGGGTAGCCTGGTATATCCTTCGGCGTTCGGGACGCCGTGACCCGAGTTCAAATCTCGGCGGCCCCATGTGAGAGGTGATTGACATTAAAGAGAATTTCCCGTTTAGATACACGAGGTTTGAAAAAGCCCGGATCATAGGGGCGAGAGCTCTGCAGATAGCAATGGGTGCCCCTATCCTCATCGATACTGACAAGAGTGATCCAATTGAGATTGCAATTGAAGAGTTTGAAAAAGGCGTAATTCCGATAACCGTAAAGAGAAGGTCTAACAGATTTGTCTGGCTCGAAAGACATGATATGTTCTGAGGTGATTTAGTGGTTATAGAGGATGTCCGTTACAGGATCGTATTCGACAGCAGAGGTCGTGAAACTGTTGAATGTGAAATAGAGAGCGAAGGATTTATCGGAAGGGCCTCAGCCCCGAGCGGGGCCTCCACAGGAAGCGAAGAGGCTGTTGTTGTAAGTCCTAGAAAATACAAGGAGATTGAGGAAAAAGTTTCGAAGGCCCTGATTGGAATAAGCGTTTTTGATCAGGAAGAAATTGACAATGCTCTAAGGGCTCTGGACGGTACGGATAACTTCGCCAACATCGGGGGAAATTTTGCCGTTTCAGCAAGCATCGCGGCGGCGAAATGCGCTTCAGAGATTCTGGGACTTCCACTCTGCGTTTATCTGGGTGGTGCCTTTGTAAGAGAACTTCCATTTCCTCTTGGAAACGTGATCGGGGGCGGAAAGCATGCAGAGGGTTCAACGAACATCCAAGAATTTCTGGTCATCCCTGTAGGGGCAAAGAACTTTCTTGAAGCGCAGAGAACAAACTCGGAGGTACACAGGCAGGTTAGAGAGGAACTGAAGTCTAGGAAGATATTTTGTGCCAAGGGTGATGAAGGAGCTTGGGCTGCGCAGCTCAGCGACGAAATGGCCTTTGAAGTCCTCAGAAGAGCAATCGAGAAGGTTGAGAAAGAAACGGGTGTTGAGGTTAGAATGGGCATAGATTTTGCCGCAAGCGAGCTTTGGGATGGAAACAAATATGTTTATAGCGACAAAAAACTCAGCCGGGAGGAACAGGTAGACTACGTTGCTAAACTGGTTGAAGAATACGACCTCCTCTTTGTCGAGGATCCATTCCATGAGAACGATTTTGAGAGCTTTGCAGAGCTAACGAGGGCTGTCAAGTGCATGGTATGCGGAGACGACATCTTTGTGACGAACGCAAATAGACTGAGAAGAGGAATAGAGCTAAAAGCCGGGAATACTCTTCTTGTGAAACCAAATCAAGTCGGAACATTAACAGATACTTTTAAGGCCGTTAAGCTTGCCAAAGAAAATGGCTATAGCATTGTAGTTAGCCACAGAAGCGGGGAAACAGAGGATAATTATCTTTCCCATTTGGCAATCGCTTTTAACGCAAAGTTAATAAAGACGGGTGTCGTTGGAGGGGAG
>CAYSRI010000159.1:0-3282 GCA_964433405.1 uncultured archaeon
ATTCCAAAACGTGAGGATCTTCCTAGTGTTAAGATAATCTCCACAGGTGGAACCATTGCGAGCAGGGTTGATTACAGGACAGGAGCAGTTACAAGCCAGTTCACGGCAGAGGAAATAGTCTCAGACGTTCCCGAAATCGCCGAGATCTGCAACGTTGAAGCGGAGCTGCTCTATAATATTCTGAGCGAGAACATGAAGCCGAGCAATTGGATAGAACTGGCTAGAAGGGTTTACGAATCGCTGAAGAAATACGACGGTGTAATCGTGACTCACGGTACGGATACAATGCATTATTCGGCTTCAGCCTTGGCTTTCATGCTATCCACTCCAAAGCCGGTGGTTTTCGTAGGAGCGCAAAGAAGCAGTGATAGGCCGAGTAGCGATGCAGCAATGAATCTCATCTGCTCAGCAAAGCTCGCCACAAGCGACGTGGGAGAAGTGCTGGTCTGCATGCACGGGACTACCAGCGACGAGTTCTGCTATGCTCACAGAGGTGTGAAGGTCAGAAAGATGCATACTTCCCGCAGGGATGCTTTTCAGTCGATAAATGCAAAGCCCGTTGCAAAGATAGATTACCCCTCTCTTGAAATCGAATGGCTTTCTTGGCGTTACAGGAGAGGCGAAAGAGAGTTAAAGCTCGCAGACAAGCTTGAAGAAAAGGTTGCGCTTGTGAAGTTTTATCCTGGACTTAAGAGCGATATAATCGACTATTATCACTCAAAAGGCTACAAGGGGTTTGTTATTGAGGGTACCGGGCTTGGTCACGTCTCTACTGATTGGATTGAAACGCTAAAGAAGGTTTGTGAGGACTCAATCGTGGTCATGACGTCTCAGTGCCTTTATGGCAGAATATGCGACCGCGTTTACGATACAGGAAGAGATTTGCTGAGAGCCGGTGTCATCGAAGGCGAGGATATGCTTCCTGAAGTTGCCTTGGTCAAGCTCATGTTCCTTCTCGGAAACTACAGTCTTGAAGAGGCAAAAGAGCTCGTTAAAACGAATATTGCGGGCGAAATCGAACCAAGAAGTACTTATTAATTTAAAATCGAACTGATTATTTTTCTGGCTTTTGGAAAGCTTTTGAAAACTTAATTTTTTATAGCTCATACCAATGCCATTGCTATGATTAGATATATCGGCAAACCACTGGAGATTGCGGTCGAGGAGGAAGTTGAGTTTGTTATAAATGGTAAAATTTATCGAAAATTCTGCACACCCTCAATGCTTAAAGAACTAGTCATTGGATTCTTGGTTTCTGAGGGCATCATAGGCTCACTTGGAGATCTAAAACTGGAAATTTGCGGCAAAAGAATAGTGGTAGAAATTCCAAATATTTCTGAATTAGATTTGTGTCTTTCAGGATTTTCTAGAAATTTAAGGCCAAGGATTAGAAATAATAAGAAGTTCAAGTTAGATGAATTGAAAAAGCACCTTCAACTTCTTGAAATTGAGGAATACAGAAGAACTCGAGGTTATCATGTTTCGGCAATAGTTTTGGAAGATAGATATTATCGGGCTTACGATGTTGGCAGACATAATGCAGTCGACAAGGCCATTGGAATGGCTTTGCTGCAATCAGTAGATCTCAGCAACTCTTTTATTTTGATATCAGGCAGAATTTCCAAGGAAATTGCTTTGAAGTGCGCAAATGCTGGTATACCCCTTCTGGTGTCAAAGGCTGCGATTCTCAGTTCTGCAATTGAGTTTTGCAAAGAAAGTGGACTCTCTGCCGTGTCATTCGCAACCAACATAGCAATCGGAGATGCAATCGAATGAAAGTTTTTTAAAAAGTCCGCACTCCGTAGTATCATGCTGGTTAAGGTATACTTTCCCGACGGTCATCTTGAAAAGCCCATATGGGATGCATTGGTAACTGCTGGGTATAAGCTAGGAAAAAGCGAAAGAGGGTACCTGATCGATGTAGATCATCCCATGCTAATTTTCAAGCAGGTAAGACCTCAGATCATGCCATTCTACATTGAGATTGGGAAAGGGGATGGAGCCATTACTGGGGGTGACATTTTGGAAAACTGGAAGCTTAAGATGGAGCTTGATAACGTTGAGATTCTAGATTTTCTCCCGCTTCGCCCAACAAAGCTGGTCGTAGCAGTTTCGGAAGAAGTTTATCCAGAAGTAAGGAGCATAGAAGATTTCAAAGAGACTGTTGGAAACAAAAAGATCTTCATCGCTTCGGAATTTCCGGAGATAGCGAAAGAATACGCGAAAAAGAAAGGTTTGAATGCGGTGGTATTTGACCCCATAGGAAAAACGGAAGCCTCGCTTTTGCCACCAATTCCTGAAGCCGATCTGATCATCGAGGTCACGGAGTTCGGAACGACACTCAAGGAGAACAAGTGCAGAATCATTGATGTGCTGAACGATCAGGTCAAATCGGCTTTTATTGCCAACAAAGAATCTTTAAAGCAGAGGGAGAAAAAGGAAGTTCTCGAAAATCTGCTCACAGACATAAAGGAGGTAATAGAATCGAGAAATCTGGTCAGTCTTTACTTCAACGTCCCTGTGAGGGAGAATCTTGATAGAATCATCGATTACCTGACCTCTGAAGGTTTTGATCCGACGATATCACCCTTAGCCAAGGGTGCGGCAGCTGTGCATATAATCGTGGACAGAGCGAGGGTAAAATTCCTTAAACCTGTGCTTAGAAGCATGGGGGCCAAGAGAATAGGCACAAGCCCAGTGATAACTTTCGGAGATTGAAGAGAAATTTTAAATATATTTATGGATGAGCGTTATCATGCCAAGCTTAAAGAACTTGGAAAAATTTACAATTTCCATAGCACTAATATCAGCCCTTGCTTTTCTCTTTTGTGTTACTCCTGAATCATCAGATTCTGGAAAAGGGGCTGTCAGCTGCAATTTTGAGATAGGAGAAGTTTATTTCAAGGAAACGGATGACCCGAGCCAAGTTTTGCTCATCATAAAAGGCATAGTAGGCCCCTCGGGATTTTACAAATACGTTATCCATTTCCCTCCGCAAACCAATACTGCTCAAGGAATTGGGCCAGTAGAAGTAGGTGGAGACGAACCATGCAGAGAAGAAAGATGCAAACCATTGAATCCGTGTCAGGAGTACAGAACTCAGGATTTCATCGCAAGAAGCTATCCAGACAACGTTCCTGAGTTCGGAAAGGTCTATTACGGAAAAGTAACTTTTTACCTTAACAATGGCGAAGTGAAGACATGGGAAGGGAATGTCGGATGGAAGACATAGTTTAACCTAGAGTTGCTGCTAATCCCTCCTTCCGAAAAAGGGGGAGATAC
>CAYSRI010000160.1:0-341 GCA_964433405.1 uncultured archaeon
GAAATCAAATCTTGAAAGAACTCTGCCTTTTTCCGGAAAAGCGGCAGTTTCCATAGGAATATATCAACACCTCTCTGCTATTATCTCTTAGCTCCATTTTTTCTAGCGAAGAACTAAAAAATCGGGGTCAACCTACATAAGATTCAAGATCTGTACAGGTCTTGGGATTCACCAAGCTTAAATTTTTGTAATTTCAAAAAAGTATTTTCAAAAAGAAAATTTCTACTTTTAAGGAAATTTTTATTTTTTTACGATACAAAGTTATTTCTGGGTGGTGCTATGGATGAATTTCAGAAAGTAATCGAGATGTTAAACAATGAAGACATCCTGAAAAAGCTCAA
>CAYSRI010000160.1:351-1958 GCA_964433405.1 uncultured archaeon
GGCGATAAAACAGAAGAGAATACAAAAAAGTTTTTTGAGGCAATAATCAGGCAGATTCCGAAGCCAGCAGTAGTTCTCTTTGTTAACAAAAATGGAATAAATAATTGAATACATAAACGAATACGCCGCGGAAGTTTACGGAGCGAGTATATCGGAGATGATAGGAAAGCGTCCTTCAGAACTTGTGAGGAATAGGATGGCAGGAGATAGGACATTTGTAGAAATAGCTCTCGAGCAGAGAGCAAAAATTGAGGGAGTTGAAGCTGTACTTGAATTCAGGGGGCATCAAATGCCAGTTCTTGTCTCATGTTCTCCGGTATATGTGAATGGGGATTTTGTGGGTATGACAGTTTTTCTCGTGAACATAATAGAGCAGAAGAAAAAAGAAGAGGAAGCAAATAAAGCTCTGGAGCTGGTCAGGACACTCGTCGAAAACTTGCCCGGATATGTGGCCTTCATTGGAGAAGATGGCCTGATAAAGTATGCGAACACAAATCTAGCAAAATTGGGAGGTTTCGAAACTGTTGATGGAGTAATAGGAAAGAAGCCCTCAGATATAGCAACGATACATCCAAGCTACAGGGAAGCTGCAAGAGTATTCAGGAATGCCATAGATAATAAACAGAAACTTGAGAACCTACAGCTTGTTGTTGTTACACGAAATGGCGAAGAAATAGAAGTGAATGCAAGTGTTATTCCCGTGAGGGTTAATGGAGAGTATGTAGGCCATTTAGAGATATTTAGAGAGGAATTCATTTCGAGAATTCCAGTACCTGCATTTGTTATGGATTCAGACCATAGGGTTCTTTACTGGAACAAAGCTTGCGAGACTTATACTGGTGTCAAGGCAAGTGAAGTAGTGGGAACAGACAGAGCTTGGACAGGTTTCTATACTGAAAAAAGACCGGTATTGGCGGAGTTGGTGCTTGAAAATCCAGAAGATGCGGATAAGCTCTACAAAGTACTCTCAAAATCTTCTATGTACAAAGGAGCTTACGTCGTTGAGAATTGGAATGATACCAAGGCTGGTAGAAAATACGGAAGAGCCACCAGTGCCCCCATTCGCATTGGTGACAGTTTGATGGTTCTCGAAACTATCGAAGATTTAACACAGTTTAAACAAAAAGAAAAAGAAATTGAGGAAATGCTAGTTTATACAGGCAGATGTCTTAAGATGCTGAGTGATGGAATAAGGGAACTTGAACGCGGAAATCTCAAAGTTAAACTCGAAAAAATAAAAGATGACGAGTTTGGGGAGGTTTTCGATGTTTTCAATGAATTCGTTGAGAGATTGGGGGCAATTCTCGGCAGCATTTCTAAGGGTATGATGGATACAACGGGCAAGCTTAAGGAGGCAAGTGAGGCTCTGAAGCAGCTGAGCTCTGGAATGGATCAGATCAGCAGTGCGTCGCAGCAGATCTCCACAGGCAGCGAGAACCTTTCAAGGCTTGCAAATACCTCATTATCTGATGTTAAATCTGCTGAGCAGCTTTTCAAGGAGCTTGACAAAATAGCAGGTGAAGCAACAAAGAAGGCCGAGAATGCCGTGAAGAATGCTACAGAAGCGAGTGAAATAGGGCAGAAGAGTCTCGAAAAGCTTTCTACAA
>CAYSRI010000160.1:1968-3218 GCA_964433405.1 uncultured archaeon
GAGATAGAAAAGACTGCTAAGATTGTTGAAGCTCTGGAAGTTGCCGTGAGGAATATTGGAAAAGTCACAGAGAGAATTAAATCAATAGCAGATCAGACAAATCTCCTCGCTTTGAATGCAGCAATAGAAGCTGCGAGAGCAGGAGAGCATGGAAGAGGATTCGCAGTTGTTGCAGATGAAGTTAGAAAGCTTGCTGAAGAGAGCAGGAAGAGCACAGAAGAGATAGCAGAAATAGTCAGAAATGTTCAGGATGAAACAAGGAAGGTTATTGATGCGATATTGAAGGTCAGATCAAATTCTGAAGGTGGAGGCAAGGAGATAGAGGCCGCTCTGAGCAAGGCTAAGGATATAGCGATGCACATCAATGCGGTTGGAGAGCTGATCAACTCGGTAGCAAGCAAGGCAAAGGAGGGTCTGGAAAAAATAGAGCATATCGCAAGAAGCTTTGAAGAAGTGGCTTCTACAGCAGAAGAAAATGCTGCAAGCAGTGAAGAAACCTCCGCTGCAATCGAAGAGCAGACGGCAGCTGTTCAGCAAGTCACTGCAAGTATGGAGAAGATAAATGCGATTGCGAATGAAACTCTAAAAGCAATTTCTGAGAACTTCAAGCTATAATTTTTCTTTTAGAGGTGGTGATAGCATGCAAGCCATGAAAGGAGAGACCGTGCAAGTTATTGTTTTCAAGCTTGGTGAGGAACGCTATGGTGTGGACATATCACAGGTTAGGGAGATAATCCGCCCCTCGCAGATTACTAAAATCCCAAATGCTCCTGAGTTTGTTGAAGGAGTAATAAATCTTCGAGGCCAAATAACGACAATTGTTAATCTCAGAAAACGCTTCGGATTGCCTCCAAAGCCGATAGACAACGATACGCGAATAATCGTTGTTGAGTATGAAAATGCGGTTATTGGAATGATGGTTGACACCGTCAGCGAGGTTAAATATCTCGCCCAAAAAGACATCGAAGCTTTGCCGAGCATAATAACTTCAAGAGAAGAAGCCAAGTTTCTGAAGGGTGTCGGAAAGCTTCCTGATGGTCTTTTGATTCTTATAGACCTAAACAGAGTTTTGAACGAGGGAGAAGTTGAGAGGCTGAGATGAGCGAACTAAAAATTACTGCAGAGATATATGAGAAGGGGTGGAAAAAAGTGGAGGTAACCATAACTTCAGATAGCATTATTTTCAGTAATTTAAAGATCAACTTTAAGGAGATAAGGGACCTCGAGCTCGTAAATTATGAAGGAAGAGA